>QZKZ01000135.1 GCA_004796465.1 Desulfovibrio sp. | reverse complement strand
TTCCTGGGGCGCCATATCTCCGTCGGCAGCATCGGGCGCATCCACAGGGACATTTACCGGCCCCGAATCGCCGAGTTCAGTGCCGAGTTGGGACGTTTCCCCGGACTGGTCCGTGCTGGTTCCGGTATCGGACTCGCAGCCCAAAGCCAGGGCAAGCGCCAACAGGCACACGCAAAGACTGAAAACAAGGGGGGATTTCATGGAGTTGCTCCTTGTGTATTGTTTGCCGCATTGAGCATTTCATTGACCTGGACAAACGATAGCACGGGGCACGGGGCGGCGCACGAAAAAGTAGTGTAAACCCGTGGTGCTTCCGGGTGACGTTCCGGATACTTTGACATACAATGCAAGCGGACATAGAGAGGGACACATGAGCAAATTCGAATTCAGCGATTCGCCCCCTGGAAATCCTCGCCAGCCCCAACAGCCCCAATTGCTCTTCAGCCGTACGGCCACGGCCACCATGCTGGTGTGTTTGGCGCTCATTGGTTTGCTGCTGGTGGGTTTGGGCATGGTCGCCGGGTACAAGCTCGGCGCTTCTGACCACTCGGCCTTGGACCGCAGCCAGGTGCCGGGGTTGCCCCAGATATCGACCATGGAAGATGTGTCTGGGGAGGATGTTTCCGGGGATGATGCGTCTGGGCAAGAGACCCGGAGTTGGGGAGGCTTCAATGAATCCCCGTCCGAGGGGGGCGGTTCTCCGGAGCCGGGCCAGGACTACGGCCTGGACGAGCAGGGTGGAGAAGAGGAGTACTTGGCCCCGCCCATGCAGTGGCAGGAAACCGAAAGCGCGGGGTATTCGCGCACCGTGTACACGGTGCAGGTCGGCGCGTTTTCCGTGCGCGCCAATGCCGAGTCCATGGAGAGCCAGTTCACGTCCCTGGGCTACGACACCTTTATCCACCAGGACGACGCGGGGGCGCGCACCATGCACTACGTTCGCTTCGGCCAGTACCAAACCAGGGACGAGGCCGATGCGGCAGCCGCCTCCTTTGAAGCGGAGCAGGGCACGGGCGCTATTGTCATGGTCGGCGAGGCCCGCGTGGAGGAGCCGTCCCTGGAGCTTGTCCCGCGAACCGCGTTCTCCGTGCAGGTCGGCTCCTTTCAGGACCAGGAGTCGGCCCGCAGCCATGCCGAGGGGCTTGTGGAGCACGGCTTGTCCCCTTGCGTGATCCGTATGTTCGGAGCTGACGGCCGGGTCTGGTTCGACGTGCAACTGGCCCAATTCGAGAGCCGGGCCCAAGCCGAGGACTTCGCCCTGGCCTTTCGCGACAGCGAAGGCATCCCGAGCAATATTCGCGGTCTGGACGCGCAACTGCTGGAAGAGCGCAAAACCTGTTTGCAAGGGGATTAAGCAGCCATGATTTCCACTGGATTCTGGATCGTATACGGCACCTTGGTCGCCCTGATCACGGGCTTGGCCGCCTTGACCCTGTATGTGGCCCAGTCGGCCATCAAAAAGAGCTTTATCCGCCAGGAAGAGGCCCTTGCCAGCCTCCTCGCCGAGCAGGAACAGCACCTGCGCAAGGAAATCACCGCCACCCTGGAGTTGTCCATGGACCAGCGGCTTTCCGCCCTGGAAGCGCGCATGGACGACATCATCAACCGGCTGGAGCGGGCCAGGCAGGCCGCCAAGGCCAAGGTTGATCCCAGGGCCTGAATTTCAGGACTGGACACTGGTTTTTCCACATTTCGCAGTAGGACTATTGTATGAATTTCGCATTCTTGCGTGATGCGCCGCCGAGGAGTAACGGCCGCAGCGTCGCGGTGATCGGCGCGGGTCCCTCGGGACTCGCGGCCACGGGTTTTCTGGCCGGCCTGGGCTACAAGGTCCGGGTCTTCGATAAGCTGCCCAAGGCGGGCGGGCTCATGGTCTTCGGCATTCCTGCCGAACGCATTCCCGAGCAGAGCATTGCCGCCGGAGTCAAGCGGCTGGAACAGGACTTTGGCGTGGAGTTCAAGCTGCGCACCAAGATATGCGGTTCGGACGCCATGCACGAGGACACGGGCGACCATTTTTCCTCGGACCTGACCAGCCTGGGCGAACTGACCCGGGACCACGACGCCGTGATCATCTGCACGGGCTCCTGGCGGCCCAGGAAGATGAACATTCCGGGCGAGGACCTGCCCGGCGTGTATTCGGGCCTGGAATTCCTGTTTCCCATCAGGGCTGCTGGCTATGACAGCCAAAAACTCAAGGCGGTCGACGTCACGGACAAGACCGTGCTGGTCATTGGCGCGGGGTTTTCCGCCGTGGACGTGGCCCTGGCTGCCCAGGCCCATGGCGCGGCCCAGGTCAAGATGCTCTATCGCCGCACCCGGCACGAAGCGCCCTGCGGCATCCACGACGTGTGCACCATGGAAGACGCGGGCTGCGAAATGGCCGAACTGGTCACGCCGGTGCGCGTCCTGGGCACGGACAGGGTCACGGGCGTAGAAGTGGTCCAGTGCCAGTTGGGCGAACCCGATGCATCGGGCCGGCGCTGCTCTCTTCCTGATAGCTGCGCCAAGGCGGAAATGGACGCGGACATCGTGGTCGCGGCCATCGGCGAGATCGCTGCCCCGCCGTTCGCCGAGGAACTGGGCCTGGACAAGGTGCGCAAGAACGAGGTGCACTGGCTGCACATGACCAAGCTTCCGGGTGTGTTCGTGGCCGGGGACGCGCTCACCGGACCGAGCAAGATCGGCAAGGCCGTGTATTCCGGGCTCAAGGCGGCCAAGTCCCTGGCGGCCTGGCTCTCCCTCAAGGCCGAGGACCGCGAGGACGAATACAGTGACGACGAGGTCATCACCCCCCAAGACTGGCACAGCGGTCCCCTGGAGACCCCGGCGGCCAAGGGGAGCGAATAGATGGCCGGACACAAGACCATATACATCGACTACAGCCGCTGCATCGGTTGCGAGACCTGCGAGGCCGTGTGCCGTTTCACCCACGGTTTGCCCCGGGTGAACATGACCCGGGCCAAGGACGGGGTTATGATGCCCCTGTACTGTCGCCACTGCGAGACTCCCTACTGCGTACGCGCTTGCCCCAGGGGCGCTCTACTCAAGGGCCGCGAAGGGGAAGTTTTGCTGGAGCCCGCCCTGTGCGAAGGCTGCGAAACCAAGAATTGCCTCTTGGCTTGCCCTTACGGCGGCATCTTCATGACCATGATGACCGAGGCCATGGTCAAGTGCGACTTGTGTTTATCCCGGCGGGCCGTGGGTTTGGGTCCGGCCTGCGTGGAGATGTGCCCGTGTGGGGCCATGTTCTACGCGGATCCCGACGAGATCGCCGAGTTGCACACGGATTTTGCCCAAGCCGCGGAAAAACGGGTCCTGGCCCATATCAGGCCCAAGGTGAAATAAGCGCTGGTGCGTCTTGCCAAGCAGGGGCCGACAAGGGTAATACTCGGTTGAAATGCGGGACGCATCCATTTTTCGCGAACCGCCAGACACGCCAAGGAGTGGACACATGGCGCTCACAGTGACCCTGACGGGGCTCATGGACGAGGTGGTGGTCACGGCTCTGCCCAAGAGCTTTATTTCGCGCATCTTCATCCACTGCATGGGCAAGAACAACACGCCCTATTTCGTGAACAACTGCCTCAAGGGCTGTCTTTACTTTGACGAGGAACTGGCCGTGCGCTTCGGCGCACAGGAAGGCCACACCTGGCGGGGCTGGCGCAACGAGGCCAAGTTCCACCAGCAAAAGGGATTCTGTCTGGAAGGCAACCTGGACATCACCATGAACACGGGCAAGGGCGCGGACTCTCCGCTGCCCTCGGCCAGCATGCCCTGCCGCGAAAACAACGTGAGTGTGGCCCAACTCCTGCCCAAGATCAGCGAGTCCGAGGTCCTGGTGCTCATGGGCGCCATTGACAAGGGCATGGAAACCTACACCCTGGAGGATTTTTCCGGGGACCTGGAGCTGGACGACCTGATCGTCCAGGTCGACACTTTTGAGGAATTCGGTTTGCGCGACCGCCTGGTGACCGGGCTGGAATACGAGGGCTTGGCCCTGGCCCGGACCAGCCGGGACGTGGCCGGCAAGAGCATGCTCGAACCCGTGCTCATCGACTCCCGGGGCGAGGAACTGGACATGGAGGATTTCCGCGAGTGGTAGAAAAGTGACCACTTGGGGCAAGCCAAAAAGAAACGCGCAACAGGCCGGTCCTGTTGCGCGTTTGTTGTTGCGAATGCGGTTCAGCCAATTATCGGGTGCACGTTGTCGCGCGCCCAGTAGGTCATGGCGTACTTTTCCTTGAGTTCCTTGACGATCTCGTTTTCCCGGAAACGCTCCATGGGCATGATCCGGATCAGCACGTGGCGGGTGTTTTCGTCCGGGGAGTCGTAATAGGTCAGGATCGAGACGATGCGCGCATCAACCTTGCGGAGGTCGTCGATCACGGTCTTGAGGCTGCCCGGTTCGTTGGGCAGGTCAAAAGCGAACTGCACCCCGCCGTGTTCAACGCCGGTGATGCTGATGAACACGTTGAAGATGTCCGACTCGGTGATCACACCCACGCATTTGCCGTCGTCGTCCACCACGGGCAAGCCGCTGATGTCCTTGTCGTTCATGAGCACGGCCGCCCGTTCCACGGTCTCGGTGGGGGTGACCTTGTAAGGGTCGGGCACCATGGTGTCGCCGACCTTGACCTCGGAGAGCAGGTAGTACAGCTCGTGGATCTCCAGGGACGTGGCTGACGAGGGCGAGGCCTCTTTCACGTCGCGGTCGGTGATGATGCCCATGACCCTGCCGGTCTCGTCCACCACGGGCAACCGGCTGATCTTGTTGTCTTTCATGAGCTTTCCCGCGTCCAGGATGTTGGTTTCCGGGCTCACGGTGATGGGCTCCTTGCTCATCCAATCGCGAATCAGCATGTCTTCCTCCTTGCACGCGGCTTGGGGGTGGCCGCGGTTAGTCGCCTTTTATACTATAATGATATAAATCCGTTGTAACGTAACACAAGGCCATTGCAAGGGTTTTTTTCCCGGGCTATGGGATGGACGGCCTTGACGCAGCCGGGCCGTCCTGCCACCTTAGTGACAGGATTGGATTACAGGAATTCGCAAAGAACGGATAGAAGCGCAAGCCCCTATCGCCCGGAGACCCCATGCAACGACACCTCTTGGTCACGGTAAGCTGCGACAGCAGCGCCCTCAACGCGGTCCGGTTCGTGGCCGGTTTTTTCCAAGACAAGGCCGGACTCAAATTGACCCTGTTCCATACCCGGTCAAAGGCCTTTGACGCGGACATGGGCGACAGCCATGAGAAGCGGCAAGATGCCATGCGCATGGCGGACAAGCTCAAATGCGACGCGGAGAACGCGCTGAACCAGGCCGAGGCCCAGCTTCTGGAACTGGGGTTTTCCCCGGAGAATATGGAACGCAAAATAGTGCCCCGGCAGTATACCCTGGCCGGAGACATTATTCGGGAATCGGACAGCGGCCTTTATGACGCCATTATCCTGGGCCGCAGGGGTGTGGGCTGGCTGGAGGAGGCCTTGGGCGGCTCCGTGAGCCGCGAACTCCTGGACAAGCGTTTTTCCTGCCCCTTCTGGCTGTGCCGCCGTGCGGACCCCGAGCGGCAAGACGTGCTGCTCTGCGTGGACGGCTCGCCCGCTTCCATGCGCATGGTTGATCACGCGGGTTTCATGCTCTCCCAGGAACCCCGCCACGATGTGGTCCTGCTCAAGGTGGGGGACGAGGAAACTCCCGGCGGTCTGGGCACGGACCAAGTGATGGCCGAGTCCAGGGAAGCCCTGGTGCAAAACGGTGTTGACCAGGAACGCATCACCTTTCTTGTCAAGGATCAGGGCGATGTGGCCAAGGCCGTGCTCAAGGAGGCGGATTTGGGGGACTACGCCGCGGTGGGCGTGGGCCGCAGCAGCGTGGAAAGGGGGCTCTTGGCCCGCTTGTTCACGGATTCGGTGAGCATGGACTTGTTTCGGGATCTGAGCGGCCCGTGCCTGTGGATTAGCCACTAAGGCCGAGCGGAGAGCAGTGGGCTGCCCTTAGTTGAGCCCTTCAAAGCCTTGGGAAGAGTCCAGGGAAATCATGGCCTTGGGCCTGCGTTCCAGGGGCAGCTCCACATGAAAGGCGCTGCCCTGGCCCGGCGTGGACTCCACGTGGATGCGGCCCTGGTAGTGCTCCACGATTTGGCGGGAGATGGCCAGGCCCAAGCCGCTGCCCTGCCGGGTTTCCTGCAAGGTGTCCTGCCCTCCGACCTGGTGGAAGCTGTCAAAGATGCGCGCCAAGTCGCCGGCTTCAATGCCCAGTCCCGTGTCGCGTACGCTGATCCGTACCATGCGGATGTCAGCCTCGGCAGTGATGACCACCTCGCCTTGCTCCGTGAACTTGATGGCGTTGTCCAGCAAGTTGATGAGCACTTGCTGCAATTTATCGGGATCCATGTGCAGCAGGGGCAGGCCCGGCGGGTAGTTCACCACGAGCTTCACCCCGGGTTTTTTGTCCACTGCCGGTGCGAGGGCCTGCACGGCGTTGTCGATACATTCGGCGGTATCCACGGGATGGTCGTTCCAACGTTGGCGGCCCGATTCGATGCGGGTCAGGTCGAGCACGTCGTTGATCAGCCGGGTCAGCCGCTCCCCTTCCTGGGAGATGATTTCCAGGTTGTTCAGGATGCGCGAGCTGATGTTGGGATGCTTGAAGGCTTCCTCAGTGGCGAAGTGGCGGGAAAAATCCTTGGTGATGACCTTGGCGAAACCCAGGACCGAGGTGAGCGGCGTGCGCAATTCATGGGACACCGAGGACAGGAACGCTGATTTCATGGAGTCGAGTTCCACCAAGCGCCGGTTGGCCACCTCCAGTTCCCTGGCCTTGCGGGCCAGGTCCTGGGTGCGTTCCTGCACCCGCTCTTCCAATTCGTCCCGTGCGATTTGCAGGGCCTTGTTCTGGACTTCAATGGTGTAAAAACTTTTTTTCAGCTCCTTGGCCATGTTGTTGAAGGCCTCGGCCAGTTGGCCGATTTCATCGGCTGCTCCGCTGGGGACCTCGATGTCGAACCTGCCCTCGGACAGTTTGCGGGACATGTCCGACAGTCCATGCAAAGGCTTGATCACCATACGCGAGAGCATGGCGATGATGATGGCGTTGAGCGCCACCACAACCAGCGGGATCAACAGGAAGTACGTCAAGCGCATGGAGCGGATGTCCGCGATAACCGGCTCCTGGGAAAAGATCATGGTCACTTTGCCCACCACGGATTCCGCGCCAAGGGGGGACACGTGCACGCAGTCCTGCTCCACGGTGAGCCAGTACTCGGGGTTCACGCCGATGTCCTCGGGGGCCGTGCCGCTCAAGTTGAGCTTGGTGCCTTGGGTATCGTAGATGCGCACGGACAGGATGCGCAAATCGCTTTGGGTTTCCGTTTGCAGGAGTTTGGAGTTGTTCTCCAGCAGGATGTAGTTGTTGTTGGCGATGTGCGAAGCGCTGATGCGGGCCACGATGGCGGTCAGGGCGCGGGACGATGAGTCGTGCTCGTTGAGCAACTTGGTTGCTTGGAGTTCGGTGAGCCAGAATCCCGCAGGCAACAGAATAAGAAAGCACGCCGCCGTGATCATGACAGCGAACTTGAAGAACAAGCCGTGGCGGATGGCGCTTGCTTTCATGATCCGCACCAGCCCCTGGGGCTACTGGTTGAGCAATTCCTCGTGGACATTGGTGACGGATATCCGACCCTCGATGATAGCCTGCTCCACATCCCTGACTTCCTGAATCACGTCCTCGCCGATGAGCTCCCGCGTGAATTCCATCTCAGTGATGGAAACCCCGTTGTTGGCGTACGTATACTCGTAAACGCGGCCGCCTTCCAATTCGCCTTGGAGGTATTTGCCCACCAAGTCCACAATGCTCACGTCAAGGCGTTTGAGCATGCTGGTCAGCACATGACCCCGGGCCAGGTGGTCCTGGTTGGAGTCCACGCCGATGACATAGGCGTTGTTGGTTTCCGCAGCCCTGATCACGCCGGTGTTGGTGGCTCCGGCCACAGCGTAGATGGTGTCCACGCCTCCCTGGTACATGGCCTCGGCCAGGGCGTAGCCCTTGTCCGGGTCAGCGAAACCCGAGAAATCCGGCGCTTCGCTGAGGTAGGTCACGATCAGGGAAGCGTCCGGGTCACCGTGGCGCACGCCTTCCTCAAAACCGCGATAAAAGGCCTGGATCACGGGTATGTCCACACCGCCGATAAAGCCGATCCGCTTGCCCGGGGAAAAGCGCGCGGCCAGGTAGCCGACAACAAAGGAGCCTTCGTGCTGGGCGTAGACCGCCGAGGAAACATTGGGGATGGAGCGGACCGGGTTGTCCAGGACCACGAAATGGATATGGGGATGCTCGGGGGCAATGGCCATTACCTGCTCCCGGCCCGTGTGCCCCCCGGCGAAGATCAGGTCGCAATCCTCATTGACGAGCGCCGTGAGGTTGACCAACATGTTTTCCTCGCCTTCCTCGGCGGACAAGCGATAGGTGATGTCGATGTCATGGGCTTGGGAGGCCCGGATAAGTCCGTTGTATTGCATCTGGTTGAAGGACATGTCCTCCAACTCGCCGTAACCCAGGGCCAAACCGACCTTGATCCTGTTTTCCTGGGCCAGGCTTGAGCGCGCCGTGCTGAGAAGAACAAGGCAAATCAAGGCCGGTAACCAAATGTACCCTTGGGCATGGCGTAAGAAAGAGAGGAAGGTGAATAACGGAAACATGACACCATGTGTAGGGCATTTCTCCGCTGGCTGCAACACATTGACGGGTTTTCATGAGCAATACCGAAGTAGGAATCAATCAAAACAGCGCGACCCGAGCGCCCCTCGGCTCATGGGCAAGGGGCGCGCGGGGTGAAGCATATTCAGTCTAAGCCGGAAAACAGGACGCAAAAATGGAAATGATCTCGTCCCGGTTCAGGGTGTAGGGGTCCAGGGTGAACAAGGGGCCCATGTTGTTCAGGGCGTTGTCCGCCAGGGCCGGGGCCAAGTCCTTGCTCAGCTTGTAGTCCGAAAGGGACAGGCCGCCCGCGCCGATGTCGTTGATGAGTTGTTTCAGGGCCGTGATAAAGGCTTGGGGCCGTTCGGACTCGGGCAGGGCGTCCACGTCCATGCCCATGGCCCGGGCCATGGCAGGAAACCGCTCCGGCGCTTTTTGGGCCATGAAGCCGAAATAATGGGTGGAAAGCAGGATGAGGCCGGCGCCGTGCGGCAGGTCCGGATCGAATGCGCTCAGGGCGTGCTCCAGGGAGTGGTGGGAGATGCAACTTGACGTGGACTCCACCAGACCGGACTGGGTGGAGGCCCAGGCCAAGGCCGTGCGCGCCTCCATGTCGTCGCCGTTTTTCACCGCGCGCGGCAGGTACTCGGTGATCAGCCGGATCGAATCCAGGGCAAAGTGGTCGCTGGCGGGCTGGGCCACGGTGGCCAAATAGCCCTCGGCCGCGTGGAAAAAGGCGTCCATGCCCTGGAAGGCCGTGAGCAGCGGCGGCACGGTGCGCATCAGGTCCGGGTCCACGATGGAGAGCACGGGAAAGGTCTCGGGCGTGCCAAAGCCGATTTTTTCCTTGGTCTCCATGTTGGTGATCACGGTCCAGGGGTCGGATTCGGTGC
>QZKZ01000407.1 GCA_004796465.1 Desulfovibrio sp. | reverse complement strand
TTGAAGGACTCCCACGGCATGGCCGATGATATCGACCACCTGGGCAATCGCCGGGTGCGGCCCGTGGGCGAACTGGTGGAGAACCAGTACCGCATTGGTTTGGTGCGCATGGAACGCGCCATCAAGGAGCGCATGAGCCTGCAGGAAGTGGCCACGCTCATGCCCCACGACTTGATCAACCCCAAGCCCGTGGCGGCCGTGCTCAAGGAGTTCTTTGGCACTTCCCAGCTCAGCCAGTTCATGGACCAGACCAATGCCCTTTCCGAGGTCACGCACAAACGCCGCCTCTCAGCCCTGGGCCCTGGCGGTCTGACCCGCGAGCGCGCGGGCTTTGAAGTCCGTGACGTGCACACCTCGCACTACGGCCGGATCTGCCCCATTGAGACGCCTGAAGGCCCGAACATCGGCCTCATCGTGTCCTTGACCACCTATTCCCGGGTCAATGACTTCGGGTTTATCGAGACTCCGTACCGCAAGGTCGAAGAGAGCCGGGTCACCAAGGACATCATGTACCTGGACGCTTCCCGCGAGGCCGAGGAAGTCATTGCCCAGGCCAATGCGCCCCTGGATGACAACGGGACCTTTATCAATCCCCTGGTCACTTCCCGGGTGCGCGGCGACGTGCTCATGGCGCCCAAGGAAGAGACCACGCTCATGGACATCTCCCCGAGCCAGATGGTTTCTGTGTCCGCGGCCCTGATTCCGTTCCTGGAGCACGACGACGCCAACCGCGCGCTCATGGGCTCGAACATGCAACGCCAGGCCGTGCCGCTGTTGCGTTGCGACGTTCCCCTGGTGGGCACGGGCATGGAAGGCGTGGTGGCCCAGGACTCCGGAGCCTGCATCCTGGCCGAGGACAAGGGCGAGGTCAGTTACGTGGACGGCGAACGCATCCTGGTGGCCTATGACACGGATATCTATCCCGAGACCGGCGGGGTCAAGGCCTACGAACTGCAAAAGTACCACAAGTCCAATCAGAACTCCTGTTTTGGACAGCAGCCCCGCGTGCTGCCCGGCCTCAAGGTGGGCAAGGGCGCTGTCCTGGCCGACGGTCCGGGCATCAAGGACGGTGAATTGGCCCTGGGCAAGAACCTGCTCGTGGCCTTCATGCCCTGGTGCGGCTATAACTTTGAGGACTCCATCCTCATCTCCGAGCGCGTGGTCAAGGAAGACGTGTACACCTCGGTACATATCGAGGAATTCGAAGTGGTGGCCAGGGACACCAAGCTGGGTCCCGAGGAAGTCACCCGCGACATTCCCAATGTGAGCGAGGAAATGCTGCGCAACCTGGACGAATCCGGCGTGATCCGCATCGGCGCCAACGTCAAGGCCGACGATATTTTGGTCGGCAAGATCACGCCCAAGGGCGAGACGCAACTCACTCCCGAGGAAAAGCTCTTGCGCGCCATTTTCGGCGACAAGGCCCGGGACGTGAAGAATACCTCCCTCAAGGTGCCGCCGGGAATCGACGGCACCATCATCGACGTCAAGGTGTTCAACCGCCGCTCCGGGGAAAAGGACGAACGGGCCCGTTCCATCGAGGACTTTGAGCTGGCCGGCCTGGACCGCAGGCAAGCCCAGCACATCGCGGCCCTGACCGAGTCCCTGCGCAACAAGATCTGGGAAAAGATCCAGGGCAAGCAGATCGCGGCCAACCTCATGGGCCGCAAGAAAGGCGAGGTCCTGGCCGAAGCCGGACACGTCCTGGACCGCGAAGTAGTGGACCAGGTGCCGCTCAAGAAGTTCTCCGGCCTGTTCAAGTCCAAAGACGTGAACGAGGCGGTGCAGGAAGACCTCGACGGATACGACCGCCAGGTGAAATTCCTCAAGACCGTGTACGACACCAAGCGGGAAAAGGTCACTGAAGGCGATGATCTGCCCCCGGGCGTGATCAAGATGATCAAGGTCTATGTGGCGGTGAAGCGCAAGCTTTCCGTGGGCGACAAGATGGCTGGACGCCACGGCAACAAGGGTGTTGTTTCCTGCATCCTGCCCGAGGAGGACATGCCCTTTTTCGCCGACGGCACGCCCGTGGACATCGTCTTGAACCCCCTTGGCGTACCCTCGCGCATGAACATCGGCCAGATCATGGAGACCCACTTGGGCTGGGCTGCCAAGGAACTGGGCGCGCAATTGTCGGCCATGGTCAGCAACGGAACCAATCCCGCCAACCTGCGCGACGAGATCAAGGATATCTTTGGCGACAAGATCTTGGCTTCGGCTGTGGATGAAATGGACGACGAGACCCTGGTCGACTCGCTCAAGCGCCTGAAGCACGGCGTGGTCACCAAAACGCCGGTCTTTGACGGCGCGGCAGAGCAAGAGATCTGGGACTGGCTGGCCAAGGCGGGCCTGCCCGAGGACGGCAAGTCCGTGCTCTACGACGGCCGCAGCGGCGACACCTTCCACAACCGGGTCACCGTGGGCGTCATGTACATGCTCAAACTGCACCACTTGGTTGACGAGAAGATCCACGCCCGGTCCACTGGCCCCTACTCCCTGGTCACGCAGCAGCCCCTGGGCGGTAAGGCCCAGTTCGGCGGCCAGCGGCTCGGTGAGATGGAGGTCTGGGCCTTGGAAGCGTACGGCGCGGCCAACCTCTTGCAGGAGTTTTTGACCGTCAAATCCGACGACGTGCAGGGCCGGGTCAAGATGTACGAGAAGATCGTCAAGGGCGACAACTTCCTGGAAGCCGGGCTGCCCGAATCGTTCAATGTTCTGGTCAAGGAGCTGATGTCCTTGGGCCTGGACGTGAACCTGCTCGAGGATGACCGTAAAAAGGCGGTCAAGCCCGCTCCCAACGCCTCCTAGGCCAAGGAACGACCCAACACCCATGACGGGACATTTAGATACTACGGGGTACCACCAATGACATTGGATGATCTTTTCTCCTTTCGGGGACCTGCCACGGCAGGCGTGACCAGCCGGTCGCTCAAAGCCATCAAGATCTCCATCGCCGCTCCCGAGAAAATCAGGGAGTGGTCCTACGGCGAGGTCAAAAAGCCTGAGACCATCAACTACCGGACCTTCAAGCCGGAACGGGATGGCCTCTTCTGCGCCAAGATTTTCGGGCCGGTCAAGGACTACGAGTGTAACTGCGGCAAGTACAAACGCATGAAGCACCGGGGCATCGTGTGCGAAAAATGCGGCGTGGAGGTTATCGCCTCCAAGGTCAGGCGCGAGCGCATGGGCCATATTGAACTGGCCGCGCCAGTGGCCCATATCTGGTTTCTCAAGACCCTGCCTTCCAAGATCGGCACCTTGCTCGACATGACCATGGCTGATCTGGAAAAGGTGCTGTATTTCGACTCCTACGTGGTCATGGACCCGGGCCAGACCAAGCTCACCAAGCTTCAGGTCATTTCCGAGGACCAGTACCTGCAGGTCATTGACCACTACGGCGAGGACGCCATTGAAGTGGGCATGGGCGCGGAAGCCGTGCGCGTGCTCCTGGAGGCCTTGAATCTGCCGGACCTGCGGGTCAACCTGCGGGAAGAATCCGCAGCTACCCGTTCCCAGACCAAGAAGAAAAAGCTGACCAAGCGCCTCAAAATCGTGGAAGCTTTTCTCGACTCCGGCAACAAGCCGGAGTGGATGGTCCTGGAAGTGATTCCAGTGATTCCGCCCGAACTCAGGCCCTTGGTGCCCTTGGACGGCGGCCGCTTCGCCACCAGTGACTTGAACGACCTGTACCGCCGGGTCATCAACCGCAACAACCGCCTCAAGCGGCTTATTGAGCTGGGCGCGCCGGACATCATCATCCGCAACGAAAAGCGCATGTTGCAGGAAGCAGTGGACGCCTTGTTCGACAACGGCCGCCGCGGCCGGGCCATCACCGGCACCAATGGCCGTCCCTTGAAGTCTTTGTCCGACATGATCAAGGGCAAGCAGGGCCGCTTCCGCCAGAATCTCTTGGGCAAACGCGTGGACTACTCGGGCCGTTCCGTGATCGTGGTTGGCCCCAAGCTCAAGCTCCACCAATGCGGCCTGCCCAAGAAGATGGCCCTTGAGCTGTTCAAGCCCTTTATCTACTCCCAGCTGGAAGCCAGGGGCTTGGCCTCGACCATCAAGAGCGCCAAGAAAATGGTGGAGCGCGAGGAACTGGTGGTCTGGGACATCCTGGAAGACGTGGTGCGTGAATATCCCATCCTGCTCAACCGCGCGCCAACCTTGCACCGCTTGGGCATCCAGGCCTTCGAGCCGACCCTGGTCGAGGGCAAGGCCATCCAGCTCCACCCCTTGGTCTGCTCGGCGTACAACGCTGACTTTGACGGCGACCAAATGGCCGTGCACGTGCCGCTCTCCGTGGAAGCCCAGTTGGAGTGCCGGGTGCTCATGATGTCCACCAACAACATCTTGTCTCCGGCCAACGGCAGCCCGGTCATCGTGCCGTCCCAGGACATCGTGCTGGGCCTGTATTACATGACCATCGAACGCTCTTTTCGTAAAGGTGAGGGCAAGATCTTCACCGCGCCTTGGGAGGTCATTGCGGCCTACGACGCCGACGCCGTGGAACTGCACACCCGGATCAAGGTGCGCATGGGTGACGAATTGGTCCAGACCACGCCGGGCCGGGTCATAGTGGGCCAGCTTCTGCCCGAGGGCGTGCCCTATGATTTCGTCAACTGCATCATGAGCAAAAAGGCCATTGGCCGGCTTGTGGGCGAATCCTACCGCCGCGCCGGCACCAAGGCCACGGTCATCCTTTGCGACAAGCTCAAGGGCTTGGGCTACGAGTTCTCCACCCTGGCCGGGGTGACCATTGGCGTGCGCGACCTGAAGATTCCGTCCAAAAAGCCGGGCATGCTGGAAGACGCCCAGAACGAAGTGGACGAGATCGAACGCCAGTACCGCGACGGCATCATCACCCGCACCGAGAAATACAACAAGGTCGTGGACGTCTGGACCAAGGTCACCAACGAAGTGGCCTCCGAGATGCTCTCCGAGATCTCCCAGGAGGTGGTGACCGACGATGAGGGCAACAAGGAGGTCAACCAGACCTTCAACCCCATTTACATGATGTCCCACTCGGGTTCGCGAGGCAACACGGACCAGATGAGGCAGCTCGCGGGCATGCGTGGCCTCATGGCCAAGCCCTCGGGCGAGATTATTGAAACGCCCATCACCTCGTCCTTCCGCGAAGGGTTGTCCGTGCTCCAGTACTTCACCTCCACCCACGGCGCTCGGAAAGGTTTGGCCGACACCGCGCTCAAGACCGCCAACTCGGGCTACCTGACGCGGCGTCTGGTGGACGTGGTCCAAGACGTGATCATCTGCGAGGACGATTGCGGCACTGTGGACGGCCTGGAAATCTCCCACCTGATCAAGGCGGGCGACATCAAGGCCACGCTGTCTGAACGCGCGCTCGGCAGGGTGACCATGTTCCCCATCTATGACCCCGAGACCAATGAAGAGATCATTCCAGCCAATACCCTGATCAATGAAGAGCACGCCAGGCTCCTGGACGAGACCGGCGTCAGCTCCATCCTGATCCGCTCGGCCCTGACCTGCCAAAGCCGCTTTGGCGTATGCGCCTTGTGCTACGGCCGCGACCTGGGCCGGGGCCACAAGGTCAACATCGGCGAGACCGTGGGCATCATCGCGGCCCAGTCCATCGGCGAGCCCGGCACCCAGCTCACCATGCGTACCTTCCACATCGGCGGCACGGCCTCTCGCGAGGTTGAACGTTCGTCCATCGTGGCCCAGCATTCGGGTCAGGTGACCATGAACCGCGTGAAGATGGTCACCAACAGCGAGGGCCTGCACATGGTGCTCGGCAAGAGCGGCCAAGTGGGCGTTGTGGACGAGCAGGGCCGGGAGCGTGAAAAGTACATCCTGCCCTCGGGCGCCAAGCTGTATGTGGAAGCGGACCAGCAGATCAAGAAGGGCCAGCTCATCGCCGAGTGGGACCCCTTTAACGAGCCCTTTGTCACGGACGTGGAAGGCACGGTCAAGTTCTCGGACATCGTGGAAGGCAAGACCTACCAGGAGAAGGTGGACGAGGCCACCAAGATGGCCACCCAGACCATCATGGAATACCGCACCACCAACTTCAAGCCCTCCATCTCCATCTGCGACGACAAGGGCGCGGCCAAGCCCAGGCCCGGCTCCACCATGGACGCCGTGCACCAACTCCCTGTGGGCGCGATCCTCATGGTGCGCAACGGCCAGGAGGTCAGGGCCGGCGACATCATCGCCCGCAAGCCCCGGGAAACCTCCAAGACCAAGGATATCGTGGGTGGTTTGCCCCGCGTGGCCGAGCTCTTTGAGGTGCGCAAGCCCAAGGACATGGCCGTGGTCAGCGAGATCGACGGCGTGGTCTCCTTTGCCGGGGAAACCAAGGGCAAGCGCAAAATCGTGGTCACCCCGGACACGGGCGACGCCAAGGAATACTTGATCCCCAAGGGCAAGCACATCACGGTCCAGGACGGCGACTTCGTGGAAGCGGGCGAACTCATGACCGAGGGCTATCCCGAACTGCACGATATCCTGAAGATCAAGGGCGAGAAGTTCCTGGCCAACTACCTGGTGGAAGAAATCCAAGACGTTTACCGCTTCCAGGGCGTGAACATCAATGACAAGCACATTGAAATCATTGTGCGCCAGATGCTCAAGAAAGTAGCTATCCTGGATCCGGGCGGCACCAGCTTCCTGGTGGGCGAGCAAGTGGACAAGCACCGCTTCATGGACGAGAACTCGGCCGCCATTGCCGAAGGCAAAAAGGCAGCCGTGGCCGAGCCCCTGGTCCTGGGTATCACCCAGGCCTCGTTGACCACGGATTCGTTCATCTCCGCTGCTTCGTTCCAGGAGACCACCAAGGTGCTGACCGAGGCTGCGCTCATGGGCAAGGAAGACCACCTCCGCGGCCTCAAGGAAAACGTGATCGTGGGCCGTCTCATTCCTGCGGGCACAGGCTTCCGCAAGTATGTGGACGGCGAGATCGAGGTACCGGAGCAGCCCGAGCGCCCCGACAAGTTCCTGGAGGAACTGGAGGAAAATCCGCTGCTTATTGACAGCTAAACCACCAAGTTATCATTACTCCTACAAACGGCCCCTTCCCATGGAAGGGGCCGTTTTGATTGTTGACAAAGTCACATTTGTTCAGGCTGCTGAGAAAGCGCCAGATGCAAGGAACGAAAAAAGGCCAAGGGGCGCAGTGTATTTCACATACATAAGCGTCTTGGCCTTTTTTCAGTGACGCGGCAGATGGTGGTTTCTCAGCAGACTGAACGGCCCCTTGCCAAGGAAGGGACCGTTTTCTTAAGTCCGCAGCTTGCCAATGCCCAAGGGGTGTGAGAAAAATACACAAAGCCCGGCAGCATGCATTTTTGGTCCGGGTCCCCAGACACTGCCATGCCCACCCCTTCAGACGCCATCAAGGTCAGCTCCATTGACGCCAAGAGCCGCAGGCGACGCCAGCGATACATCATTATCGCCGTGGTGGCGCTCGTCCTGGTGGTGGCCCTGTTCTGGGTGGAAATCAGCTTTCTCAATCTTCGGTCCTATTCCTTCCTGGCCCTTGTCAACCTGAACTTCATCCTCTTGCTCGTTGCCCTGCTGGTGGTGGTGCGCAACGGAGTCAAGCTGCTCATAGACCGGCGCCGCAAAGTGCTGGGAGCCAAGCTGCGATCCAAACTGGTCCTGGCCTTTATGTCCCTGTCCCTGATCCCCACAGTGATCATGTTCTTGGTGTCCATGAACCTGGTGCACAAGCTGGTGGATTATTGGTTCACCTCCCAGGTGGAAAGCGCCATGGAGCAAGTCCTGGAAGTGGGCCAGGAATTCACGGCCATGTCTCAGGAGCGCTTGCAGCAGCGGGCCGAGAGTTTGCTGATCCAGATCGAGGACCAGGGCGTTGCCTGGGACGATCCTGAAATGTCCCGGTTCTTTGCCCACAAACGCGAGGAATACGGCATGAGCATGCTCATGCTTGTGGGGCCGGACCTGGACGAACGGATTCGCCAGATGACCGAGCGTTTTCACGAGGCCTGGCCCGAGATGAAGGAAAAGATCAACTGGGAGAGCCTGCGCGAGCGCCCCAGGTTTTGGTCAGTGCTTTGGGCCGGCTCTGGCTCGGATTTCGTGATCGGGGTCTTGCCCATTGCCGAGGGCGAAGAGGGCTATCTGGTCTTGGGGGAACGCATTGGCTCGGGCCTGACCTTCCGGTTGGATCAAATCGCCAGGGGTGTGGAGGAGTACAAGCAGTACAAGATTCATTCCCAGCCCTTTAAAATGGCCCTGCTGTTCATTATCGGGCTCTTGGCCATGTTGGTGGTGCTGGGCGCCATTTGGTTCGGATTCCAGTTGGCCCGGGAGTTGTCCGCGCCCATCCAGGCTCTGGCCGAGGGCACGGAACGCATTGCCCGGGGCGATTTGGCCGTGCGTTTGGAGGACCAATCCACGGACGAATTCGGGGTACTGGTGCGATCCTTTAATAAGATGGCCCAGGACCTGGAACAAAGCCGGACCGGCCTGACCCGGGCCAACGAGCGGCTGGCCGGGCAGAACCTGGAGCTCGAGCGCAGGGGGCGATATATGGAGGCCGTGCTGGACAACATCACGGCCGGAGTCGTGTCCCTGGACAGCGAAGGCCGCATCTCCACCTGGAACAAGGCTGCCGCGGAAATTCTGTCCATGGACGGGGAAATGGCTGTGGGCCGTAAACCCGAGTCCCTGCTGTCCGAGGAATATGCCGAGCTCATGGACCAGGTCTTGGTCCAGTTGGCAAGCAAGCCCGGCGCCAAATGGGAGCGCCAGTTGGATATGCAGATCGGCAGCCATACAGGCAAACTGTTGGTCAATGTGGTCTCCCTGACCACCCGGGATGGAGACAATCCCGGCGCCGTGGCCGTGTTCGAGGACATCACGGAGCTGGAAAAAATGCAGCGGTTGGCTGCCTGGCAAGAGGTGGCCCGGCGCATTGCCCACGAAATCAAGAATCCGCTCACGCCCATCAAGCTGTCGGCCCAGCGCTTGGAACGGCGGTACGCCGCAAGCGTGGCCGATGAAGTATTCACGGAATGCACCGCGCTTATAGTACGCCAGGTCGAGCATTTACAGCAGATGGTGGGGGAGTTCTCGGCCTTCGCCAAACTGCCTGAGATAGCACCGGTTTTGGGCCGTTTGGAACCGCTTCTGGAAGAAGTGGTGGCGTTGTTTCGTATGAGCCACAGTCATATTGAATGGGAACTTGCCGCCTCGGAAGGATTGCCGGAGATTCCCTTTGACCGGGAAGCCGTGCGCAGGGCCATGATCAACATCTTGACCAATGCGGCCGAGGCTTTGGACGGGAAGGCCAAGGGCAGGGTCAAGGTGTCCACGGATCACGTTCCTGAAAAGGGCGTGGTGCGCATTGAAATCGCGGACAATGGACCGGGCCTGACCCCGGAAGAGCGATCCCGGCTTTTTGAGCCGTATTTTTCCCGGAAAAAGGGCGGCACCGGCTTGGGTCTGGCCATCGTGAAGTCCATTGTGGCGGACCACAGGGGATCGGTGCGCGCTGGGCTGTCGTCCGACGAGGGTACGGTCCTGGTCGTTGAATTGCCCTTGTCCTGAGCTGGGAATCATTGACGGATGGGAGGATGCGCCATGCGGATCGTGATCACGGGCGGGACGGGATTCATAGGAGCGGAACTGGCCAGGACTTTGCTGGGACAAGGCCATGAAGTGGTAGTGCTTTCCCGAAGCGTCCAAAGCGCTGTCGTCCGGGTTCTCGGAGCGGAATCCACTGCACAGGGTTTTTCCAGCGAGGCCTGGGACGGCCTTGACAGCAATTCTCTGGTCCCGGTTCTTGACGGCAAGGACGCAGTAGTTAATCTCATAGGCGAATCCATAGCCTCGCGCCGGTGGAGCAAGGCGCAGAAGCAGCGCATCCGCGACAGCCGCGTGCTGGCCGGGCAAGCTGTAACCCAGGCCTTGAAGGGTGTGGGGTCCAGGCCAGGAGTGCTTATTCAGGGCTCGGCCGTGGGATTCTATGGGGACGGCCAGGACAGGGAATTGGATGAAACCGCTGCCAAGGGGCAGGGTTTTCTCGCGGAAACCGCCGAGGCATGGGAAGGTTCAACCAGGGAAGTGGAGGACCTGGGGGTGCGGCGGATTGTGATCCGGACCGGCGTGGTTCTGGGCCGGGGCGGGGCGCTTACGAAAATGCTCGCTCCTTTCCGTTTTTTTATGGGTGGGCCTGTAGGCAGCGGTAAACAGTGGTTCCCTTGGATTCACCTGCACGACCAAGTCAGAGCCATCATCTGGCTGCTGGAAAACAACCAGGCATTGGGGCCGTATAACCTGACCGCGCCGGGGATAGTGAGCAACAGGGAATTCAGCCGTGCCCTGGGAAAAGCCATGTCCCGTCCCAGTTGGTTGCCGGTTCCGGGGTTCGCCCTCAAGGCGGTTATGGGGGAGATGGCCCGGGAACTGCTGCTCATGGGCCAAAAAGCCTTGCCCGCCAAGTTGCTCGATCAGGGATTTGCTTTTTCCTGGCCGGATGTGGGGCCTGCTCTTACCGACATCTTGGGCTGATGGTTGGACAATAATCTGGCTTGGTTTTGACAGAGTACGGGGTTTCATGGTCCAAGGACCAGGTGCGGGGAGTTTGTTCCGAACAACAAAGACAAGCCGTGGTGTTGAAGCGCCAAATGCACGAAGAGGCCAGTCATGTCGTTGAAACTGATGGTTGTTGAAGACGAACCCGTTGTTTCCCTGGATATCAAGAAGCGGTTGCAGCTTCTGGGATATGATGAGCCCTTGCAGGCCACCTCTGGCGAGGAGGCCGTGGCAAAGGCGCTGGCCGAGCAACCCGCCCTGATCCTCATGGACATCATCTTGGATGGGGAACTCGACGGTATTGAAGCAACCCGGCGCATCAGGGAAAAGCTAAATATCCCGATCATCTACCTGACCGCATATGCTGACGAGGAAACCTTGCAGCGGGCCAAGATCACCGAACCCTTTGGCTACATCATCAAGCCCTTTGAGGACCGTGAGCTGCAGACCTGCATCGAGATGGCCATCTACAAGCACAATACGGAAAAGCGCTTGCAGGAAAACGAGCGCTGGCTGGCCACCACCCTGAAGAGCATAGGCGACGCCGTGTTGACCACGGACAACCAGGGCAAGATCAGGTTCATCAATCCCGTGGCCGAGGAGTTGATCCATTCCTGCTCGGACAGTTGCCTGGGCAGGCGCTTTCATGACGCCGTACGCATCATCCGTGAAGACACGGGCGAACCTGTCGGCGATGTGGTGGACCAAGTCCTGAAGGAGGAGCGTTCCATTCGGCTGCAGGAGCCCGCGTTGTTGTCCGGCTCGGATGGAATCCGCCGTCCAGTGGACGTGTCTGCCTCAGCCATCCATGGCGACAACGGCGAGGTTCTCGGGGTCGTGCTTGTGATTCGTGACATCACGGAAAGCAAGAACGCCGAGGAAGCCCTGCGCAAGAGCTTGAGCGATTTGCGCCGCACCCTGGAGGAAACGGTCACAGCCCTGGCCATGACCACGGAAAAGCGGGACCCCTACACCTCCGGGCACCAGCAGCGGGTCGCCAAGCTGGCCAGCGCCATGGCCAGGGAAATGGGCCTGGACGAGGAACTGGTGGAAGGCATACGCGTGTCAGCCCTGCTGCATGATATTGGAAAGATTTATATCCCCGCCGAGATCCTATCGAAGCCCGCCACCTTGACCTCCATGGAAATGGGGATAATGAAGACCCATTCGGAAGTGGGCTATGATATTTTGAAGCGGGTTTCCTTTCCCTGGCCCGTGGCCGACATCGTGCTCCAGCACCATGAGCGGGTGGACGGCTCGGGGTATCCCAATGGCTTGCGTGATGCGGAGATCCTGCTTGAGGCCAAGATCATCATGGTCGCGGACGTGGTTGAAGCCATGTCCTCGCACAGGCCATACCGGGCGGCATTGGGGCTCAGCCAAGCCCTGGAGGAGATCACCCGCTTCAAGGATTCGCGTTATGATGGTGAAGTTGCAGACATTTGCCTGTCCCTGTTCAACGAAAAAGGCTTTCGTTTTGAATGAGCCTTGCCCGGCCCCAACGCCACGGCAACCGAAACATCTCCCCGGAAACCAATAGATGGGAAGTGACATCCTTATTGTTGACGACGAGGAATCCATCCGCTTTTCCTTGCGGGGGATTCTGGAAGACGAAGGTCACGGCGTGCGCGAAGCTGCCAGCGGCGAGGAAGCCCTCGACCTGTTGGCGGCCTGCTCTCCTGATCTGATATTCCTGGATATTTGGCTCACGGGTATGGACGGCTTGGAAGTGCTCGACGAGATATGCACACGCCCTGCTGCCGCGCCCGTGATCATGATTTCGGGCCACGGCAATATTGAAACAGCCGTGGCCGCGATCAAAAAGGGCGCATTCGACTTCATTGAAAAACCCTTGTCCCTGGAAAAGGTGATTTTGGCCGTGGACAAGGGGCTGGAGCTGGCCAATCTTCGCCGGGAAAACCAGGCTTTGCGCTCGCGGATCAGCGAGCGCGACGAGGTGCGCGAGGTCACGGGAGAGTCCAAGGTGATCCGGGATCTGCGCGAGCAGATCGGGCATGTGGCGCCCACGGACGCTTGGGTGCTTATCAGCGGGGAAAACGGCACGGGCAAGGAGATCGTGGCCCGTTCCGTGCACCAGCAAAGCATGCGCGCGGATAAGCCCCTGGTGGCGGTCAACTGCGCGGCCATTCCCGAGGAACTCATTGAAAGCGAGCTTTTTGGCCATGAAAAGGGAGCCTTTACCAGCGCGGAAAGCTCCAAGCAGGGCAAGTTCGAGATGGCGCACAAGGGAACGCTGTTTCTCGATGAAATCGGCGACATGAGTCTCAAGACCCAGGCCAAGATCCTGCGCATTCTCCAGGAGCAGTTTTTTGAGCGCGTGGGCGGCTCCAAGACTATTCGCGTTGATGTGAGGGTGGTGGCGGCCTCCAACAAGGATCTGGCCCAGGAGATCCAAAAGGGCGCTTTTCGCGAGGACCTGTATTACCGGCTCAAGGTGTTTCCCCTGCATGTGCCGCCCCTTCGCCAGCGTAAAAAGGACATTCCCCTGCTCATCGATCAGTTCGTCCAAGGCTTGGCCAGGGAACACGGGGTTGCCCCCTTGCTGTTCACCTCCGAGGCCATGGAGGTCCTGCAGGGGTATTCCTGGCCGGGCAATGTGCGGGAGCTGAAGAACTTTGTGGAGCGCATGCACATCATGCACCGGGGCAAGACCGTGGATTGTTCTGTTTTACCGCCGGAAATTGCGCCAATGGCCGATGTTCAAGGAAAGGGCGGGGCGGTCCAGGCCATCCCGCCGGGCCCGGTGGATTTCAAGCAGGCCCGTGCCGAGTTCGAGGCCGGGTTCATCGCGGCCAAACTCGAAGAATACAACGGCAACGTGGGCAAAGTAGCCGAAGCCATAGGTATGGAGCGCAGCTCCTTGTACCGTAAACTCAAGGCCTACAACATTCAGGCCACGGAATAGCCGGAACATGACACAGAGCATCCAGAATGTATTGATCATCACGAAAACCGGAAACCCCCGCGCCTCGGACCTGGGCCGGGAAATCAGCCAGTGGCTGGAAATCCGTTCCGTGGATTCGCGGGTGGTGGAGAACGGCGCGGAACCATGGCCCAGTGACCTGACTTCGGCCTATGACCTGGTCATGGTTTTGGGCGGTGACGGCACCATGCTCAGCGTGGCCCGGCACATGCCCGGCAAGGGCGTGCCCCTGGTGGGCGTGAACCTGGGCAAGGTCGGATTTCTTGCGGATGTATGCCCGGAAAATTGGCGCGAGGATTTGTCCACATTATTGGACACAGGCCTGGAAGTCCGCGAGCGCATGGCGCTCAGCTACGATGTCGTGCGCGGCGATGAGGTCGTGTTTTCTGGACGGGCCATCAATGATCTGGTCATCGGCAGGGGCGCGCTTTCCCGGTTGGTCAACTTGGAGCTGTCCGTGGACGGTTGCCGGGTCGGGCTGCTCCGCTCGGACGGACTTATCGTTTCCACTCCCATGGGGTCCACTGGATATGGCGTGTCAGCGGGTGGTCCTATCCTGCACCCCGCGCTGCAAGCCTACGGCGTGACCCCCATTTGCCCCTTTCTCAGCGATTTTAATCCGTTGGTCCTGCCTTCCGACCGAAACCTGGCCGTGGAAATCCTGCCCACAACGGCAGAGGTCTTTCTCACGGTGGACGGCCAGGAAGTGAACCGGCTCCTGGAGCAGGACAAACTCCGTGTGGGGCGCAGCGCCACCGGGCTGTGTTTCGTGCGCGTGCAAGGCGCTGATTATTTCGCCAAGCTCCGGGCCAAGGGCTTTATCCGCGAACAAACCTTGGAGATCGGCGGCTTGTGTGCCGGGGAAGAGGAAAACACCGGAAACAGCGATATGGGCAGCGAGGGCGCTGATGGCTGAGTTGCCGGACATTTCCTCGCCCAAGGACCTGCGCTGGGGCCGTGATCCTTTTTTGGACGCTTGGCTCCTGCATTTCATGACCGAGAATAACCTGGAGCATTTGCTCAATCCCCTGCACAACGCCTCGCCCGAACAGTTACGCTTCATGGTCGCCCTGGAAGAAGACCAGGTGTTCGCGCCCTGTTCAGACGAACTTTTTTCCCAGCTGTTCCAGCCCGAGACGCCCGGGGAACTGCTCAAGGCGTATGCCGTGTCCTGGCGGGTCGTGGCCCGGCTCATCAGGAACCATGTGGAGGACTCCTATTCACGCCGTCGCATCTATCAATTCTGCCGCCACCGCTTCCGGCAAGCCCTGGCCGCGCGCATCTCCATTCCTTCCCGCGTGACCAAGCGCTTGGCCACCATTGTCATGACCCAGACCGGCTTGGAAGATCCCTTTCGCGAGGTCAAACAGGCCTACAACCGCAGGGCCAAAAAGCTCCTGGACAGTCCGCTTCTGGACGGTCTCATCAACCAATGCCCGGAAGAGCGGTTGGTGTGCCTGCGCTTGCAGGACCTTCGTTGGGAACTGGACATGCTGGAGTTGCGCCGCTTGTTCGCCCTGTCCTCGACCCTGGATATTTGGGGGGAAAACGACGACATGCCCTCGGCCGAACACCTGCGCTCGATCCTGGCCATGCCCTGTTCCGAGTTCGACCGCATCCACCAAGTGTTCGGCCCCCAGCAGAACGAGCCCAAGACCATCCTGTACCTGCCCAACTCCAGCGGCGGCGTCATGTTCGACCTGATGATCATCCGCTCCTTGCTCAGACAGGGGCATTACGTGATCCTGGCGCTCAAGGCCGGGTTTTATTTCCAGACCCCGACCATCTGGGACGTGGAATGTGATCCGGTTTTGGCCGAGGCTTTGCGCGGCGCCCATGTGCTGCTCAAAGGCGACATGACCAAGAACGAGTTGCTCAAGACCTTGCGCGAGCATCGTTTCCTGGTCATTTCCGACGGCACCCGGGAACGCCTCAATTTGTACCGGGTCAGCGTGACCTTCGCCCGGGCCTGGAAAGAGGCCGACGTGGTCCTGGCCAAGGGGGATCCCCATTTTCGCAGGCTTATTTCCAACAGCCACGAATTCACCCGGGATGTCCTGTGTTTTTACGCTGACGAGCAGGGCGGGTTCCACCTGGCTTACAAGCCCAAGTCAGCTAATGTGCGCAAGTTTTCCGAGTCCGACCTGCGCGACTTGGCCGACGGCATCATCTCGGACATGCGCATCGCCAAGTCCACGGGCAAGCGGGTCATGTTCTACAGCGCCATTGTGGGCTCCATCCCGGGCCAGACCAAGGCGGCCATCCGGATCCTGAACACCTTCGTGGCCCATTTGCGCTCCCGGCTCCAGGACGTGATGGTCATCAACCCGGCCGAGCACTTCGTGCCGGGCATGGACGGTGACGATCTCATGTTTATGTGGGAGCGGGTCCAGCGTAGCGGGCTCATTGATGTCTGGCGCTTCCAGTCCGTGGCCGACATTGACAAGAGCTTCGAATTGCTGGGCGAAAAGGTCCCGCCCGTGTGGATCGGCAAGGACGCCACCTTTTCCACGGGCTGCACCAAGGAGATGCATATCGCCCTGGACGTGCAGCGGAGCCAGCCCGAACTGCAGATCATCGGCCCCAGCGCGGAGAAGTTCTTTCGGCGCAGGGAATATGGGGTGGGTAAATACTTTGACGCGAGCATCGAATACCAGTAGAAATCCCTGTTCCCAACTTATCCCCAACACCAGGCCTTGGGCCGCAGTGACACAAGGATACGACCGGTTTGACCGAGATCGAGAAAACGCTTATGTGGTGCCAGGCAGCGCAGCTCAGGGCTGTGCGCGACTGGCATGACAACGAGCCCACCTCTGGCCCCGACCCCTCTCCGGATAAGATGGAGCAGGGAGCGGAGCCGTTTGTGCTGTTTCAGGACCTGGTCTTGGCCCAGCACCTGGTGAATTTTCAGCTGTGGCATGTGGAAGACCGGGCCAGGCGCAGGGATGTGGGGCCTGAGGTCATTGCCCAGTGCAAGCAGGAGATCGACGCGCTCAATCAGAGACGTAATGACATGATCGAGCGCATGGACGACAGTCTGATTCAGTTGATGTCGCCCTTGCTGCCCGAAAGCGAGGCCGGATACAATACCGAGACTCTGGGCAGTGTGCTGGACAGGCTCTCCATCTTGGCCCTGAAGATATATCATATGCGGGAACAGGCCGAGCGGCAGGACGCTCCCCAAGAGCAGATTGAGGAGTGCGCGGCCAAGCTGACCGTGATGCAGGAGCAGCACAGGGACTTGGTCGAATCCATGCTCGGCCTGGTTCGCGAGTATGGATCGGGCCTCAAACGGCCCAAAGTGTACCGGCAATACAAAATGTACAACGACCCCCGGCTCAACCCCGAACTTTACGGCGGCAAGGCCTGAATATCCGCTAGAGCAGAACCATGACGCAGTACGAAACCGTGATCGGGCTGGAAGTGCATGCCCAACTCAACACAGAATCCAAGCTGTTTTGCCCCTGCTCAACGAGCTTTGGCCAGGAGCCCAACACCAATGTCTGCGAGGTGTGCTCGGGCATGCCCGGGGTTCTGCCCGTGCTCAACCGAACCGCTGTGGAATACGCGGCCAAGATGGCCATGGCCGTGGACTGCGTGGTCAACGAACACAGCGTGTTCGCCCGGAAAAACTACTTTTATCCCGATCTGCCCAAGGGCTATCAAATTTCACAATACGAACTGCCCCTGGCCGAGCACGGCCACCTGGACATCGAGGTTAAAGGCGAGACCAAGCGCATCGGCATCACTCGCATCCACATGGAAGACGATGCAGGCAAGTCCATTCACTCGGCCTCGGACAATGCCAGTTACGTGGACTTGAACCGCACGGGCACCCCGCTCATCGAGATCGTGAGCGAGCCGGACATGCGCGGACCCGAGGAGGCCGTGGCCTACTTGCGCGAACTGCACGCCATCCTGGTCAACCTGGGCATCTGCGACGGGAACATGGAGCAGGGCAGCTTCCGCTGCGACGCCAACGTGTCCATCCGCCCCTTTGGCCAGGAAGAATTCGGCACGCGCGCCGAGCTCAAGAACATGAACTCCTTTCGCAACGTGCAGCGCGCCCTGGAATACGAGATCGAACGGCAAAAGGACCTGGTCGAGGACGGGGACAAGGTGGTGCAGGAGACCCGGCTCTACGACGCGGACAAGAACGCCACCTTTTCCATGCGCGGCAAGGAAGAGGCCCACGATTACCGTTACTTCCCTGATCCGGACCTGATCCCCATCAAGCTGGACCCGGCATGGCTGGAGGATTGGCGCAAGGAACTGCCTGAGTCGCCCCAGGCCCGCAAGCAGCGTTTCCTGGACCAGTACGGCCTGCCCGAGGACGACGCCTTGATCCTGGCGCTGGACCGGGCCTTGGCCCAATATTACGAAGCTGCGGTCAGCGCCCATAACGAGCCCAAGATGATCGCGAACTGGATGTTGTCCGAGTTGCTCAGGGAACTGAACCAGAGCGGTATATCCGTGTCTGAATGCAAACTCACGCCAGAGGCCCTGGCCGAGTTGGTTCGCATCATTGATGAGGGGCTTATCTCCGGCAAGATCGGCAAGCAGATTTTTCCCGAGTTGTTCACCCAAGGCGGTTCAGCCGAGGCCTATGTCAAGGACAAGGGCTTGGTGCAGATTTCCGACACCTCGGCCCTGGATGCGGCGGTTGACGAGGTTTTGGCTGAGAACCCGGACGAGGTGGCCGCGTACAAGGGCGGCAACAAAAAGGTCGTGGGCTTTTTCATGGGCCAGATCATGAAAAAGACCCAGGGCCAGGCCAATCCCAAGCTGGTCAATGAAATCCTGGCCAAGAAACTCAACACTTAGCCTGTAAATCTACCATGCAAGACACCAATTTTTTCTTTCGCCCGGACAAGGACCAGTGCAAGGACGCGGGCATGGCCCTGGTCTTCGGCCTGCTGCTCGTGGCGGTCATTTGGGACGTGGACAAGCTCTTTCCCTGGGCCCTGATCGTCACCGGCGTGCTCATGCTCTGGCCGACCCTGTTCAAGCCCTGGGCTGCCCTGTGGTTCGGCCTGTCCAACCTGCTGGGCATGATCATGCCCAAGGTGCTGCTCTCCCTGCTGTTTTTCCTCATGGTCCTGCCCATGGGCGTGTTGCGCCGCATGCTGGGCAAGGACACCCTCAAGCTCAAGCAGTGGAAAGCAGGCGACGAATCCGTATTCCAGGAGCGCAAAGGCTTGGTCAAGCCCGAGGACCTGGAACAGCTGTTTTAGCCAACATCCCCGCGCCTTGGCGCGGTTAAGGAGAATATCATGGAATTTTTGCGCGACCTCTGGAATTTCCTCAAAGTCAGGAAAAAGTTCTGGCTGTTGCCGATTATCTTGACTCTGCTGCTGTTCGGCATCCTCATGTTCATCACTTACGGCTCGGCCATGGCGCCTTTCATTTACACCATTTTCTAGGCGGCGAACCATCATGGCGGAAGCAATACTGGGCATCTCGGCCTTTTACCACGACAGCGCGGCAGCCCTGCTCCTGGACGGGGAGCTGGTGGCAGCGGCCCACGAAGAGCGGTTCACCCGCAAGAAACACGACTCGGCCTTTCCGGCCAAGGCCGTGGAATTCGTGCTGGACGAGGCAGGGCTCGACCCCGGCGACCTCAAGGCCGTGGCCTTTTACGACAAGCCCTACCTCAAGTTCGAGCGGCTGCTGGAGACGTACCACGCCTTTACGCCTCGCGGTTTGGTCAGCTTTCTCCAGGCCATGCCCGTGTGGATCAAGGAAAAGCTCTTCATGCGCAAGATCTTGCGCGACGAGTTGAACAAGGTGGGACCGGGCAGGCCCAAGTTCCTGTTTCCTGAACACCACTTGTCCCACGCGGCCAGCGCCTTTTATCCCTCGCCCTTTGAAGAGGCCGCCATCCTCACTGTCGATGGTGTGGGCGAGTGGGCTACCACCACCATTGGCCTGGGCAAGGGCAAGGACATCTCCATCCTGCGCGAACTGGATTTTCCCCACTCCCTGGGGCTGCTCTATTCCGCGTTCACGTACTACACAGGCTTCAAGGTCAATTCCGGCGAGTACAAGCTCATGGGCCTCGCGCCCTACGGCGATCCGGACAGCGAGCAGACCCAGGAATGGAAGCGGATCATCCTGGACGAGTTGGTGGATCTCAGGCCCGACGGCTCCTTGCTGCTCAACATGGACTACTTTGACTATGCAACGGGTCTGCGCATGGTCAGGGACAAGCGCTTCGAAAAGCTGTTCAACATCGAACGCCGCCAGCCCGAGACCGACATTACCCAGCCCTACATGAACATGGCCCTGGCCGTGCAACAGGTCACCGAGGACGTGGTCTTCCGCTTGGCGGCCACGGCCCGCGAGCTCACGGGCTGCCCCAACCTGGTCATGGCCGGTGGCGTTTCCCTGAACTGCGTGGCCAACGGCAAGCTGCAGCGCAAGGGCACCTTTGAAAATATCTGGATCCAACCCGCTGCGGGCGATGCCGGAGGCGCGGCAGGCGCTGCCTTGGCCGCCCACCACATCCATTTCGGCGCGGAACGGACCGCGGTCGGCCCGCGCGACGCCATGCAAGGGTCGTATTTAGGGCCGAGGTTTTCCGAGCGTGACGCCCTGCGTATTGCCCGCCGCTACAGCGCGCCGTACACGCGTTTTGACAGCAACGACGACCTGTGCCGGGCAACCGCCCAGCACATTGCCAACGGAGCAGCTGTGGGCTGGTTCCAGGGCCGCATGGAATGGGGTCCCCGAGCCTTGGGCAACCGCTCCATCCTGGGCGACCCCCGCGACCCCGCGACCCAAAAAAAGCTCAACCTCAAGATCAAGTACCGTGAAGGGTTCCGGCCATTCGCGCCGTCCGTGATCCTGGAGGATGCGGACAAATACTTCGGGCTCAACGGCAACGGTTCGCCGTACATGCTTCTGGTCGCTCCGGTGGTGGATGAGCGGTGCGCGGACTTGCCCGAGAACTACAACGCCATGGAGATGTACGACCGGCTCTATATCCAGCGTTCGGACATCCCGGCCGTGACCCACGTGGACTTTTCCGCCCGCATCCAGACCGTGGACAAGCAGGACAACCCGCTCTACCACCAGCTGATCAGCGCGTTCAAGGAGCAAACGGGATGTTCGCTGGTGGTCAACACCAGCTTCAACGTGCGCGGCGAGCCCATAGTGTGCACGCCCGAGGACGCCTACCGCTGCTTCATGCGCACGGAAATGGATGTTTTGGTTGTGGAGAACTTCATGTTCATCAAAGGCGACCAGCCGGCCTGGAAGGAAGAGGGCGACTGGCGCGATGAATACGAACTGGACTGATCCCCGTATCTTCAACCAGCCGCCACCTCGACCGCTATCAGGAGACCATCGTGACCGAGCATATTCAGTTTTCCGACGCCAAGGACGCCCTTGTTCTGCTTGACCAGCGCTACCTCCCTCAGAGGGAGGACTGGTTCGATTGCACCAACACGGAACAGACCATCTATGCACTGCAGACCATGGTGGTGCGCGGGGCTCCGGCCATCGGCGTGACCGCGGCCTACGGTTGCTACCTGGCGGCGCGGGAAACCAAGGGCGAGGGCGACTGGCAAGCCGCGCTCAACGATCTGCTCGACAAGCTGGCCGACGCCCGGCCCACGGCAGTGAACCTGGCCTGGGCCGTAAAGCTCATGCGCGGCCTGTGGCAGGACAACAGCTCCTGGTCCTATGATGAGCTGTGCGCCAATTGGCTGGAAAAAGCCAAGGAACTGCACACCGAGGACATTGAGTGCTGCGAGGCCATTGGCCGCCACGGCCACGTGGTGATCCAGGAAGGCGATACCGTGATGACCCACTGCAATGCCGGGGCCTTGGCCACGGCAGGCTACGGCACGGCCTTGGGGGTGATTCGCGGCGCAGTGGATCACGGCAAGAAGATCCAGGTCATTGCCAACGAGACCCGGCCTTTTCTCCAGGGCGCTCGGCTCACGGCCTATGAACTGCACAAGGACGGTATTCCCGTGACCGTGGCCTGCGACAACGCCTGTGCCTTGCTCATGAAAAAGGGCATGGTCGACAAGGTGGTGGTGGGAGCGGACCGCATCACAGCCAACGGCGACGCCGTGAACAAGATCGGCACCTACGGCGTGGCCCTGCTGGCCAAGGAACACGGCGTGCCTTTTTACGTGGCCGCGCCCCTGTCCACCATCGACCGCGACACGCCCACGGGCGACGACGTGCCCATTGAAGACCGCACTCCCCTGGAAGTGACCCATGTGGGCGACACCCAGATCACCCCTGACGGCGTGCCTGTGTACAACTTCGCTTTTGATCCCACCCCCAACCGGCTCATTGCGGGCATTGTCACTGAGGTAGGCATCCTGACCGCGCCTTACGAGGAGTCCATCCGCAAGGCTTTCTTGGAAAAATAGCTTTTGTGGCGTATACATGCCGTACCGGCCCCCTGAATCCCTTGGGGGGCCTGACGAGACCGCGTCCATGGCGCGGCCCGGATATCTTATGTTGCCTGCCATCGCCCTGATCGGACGCCCCAATGTGGGCAAATCCACCCTGTTCAACCGGCTCATCGGCCAGAACCGGGCCATTACCCATGACCGGCCCGGCGTGACCCGCGACCGCATGTACGGTGAAGTGCGCCGTGCGGAAAGGCCCTTTCGCGTGGTGGATACGGGCGGCATCGCCCTGGACACGGCGGGCGCGCCCGGTATTGGCCCGGACGGCATTCGCGGTTTTGAGGCCGAGATCATGTCCCAGGCCCAGGAGGCCTTGCAAGAGGCAGAGGCCGTGGTCCTGGTCCTGGACGGACGCGACGGGCTCCTGCCCCTGGACAAGCAGCTGGCTGACTTGCTCAGGCAGAGCGGAAAACCAGTCATCGGTGCGGTAAACAAGGTGGATGGCGAAGAGCAGGAAGACCTGCTTGCCCCGGAGTTTCATGCCTTGGGCCTGGACATCATTCCGGTGTCTGCTTCTCACGGCCATAATTTCAATGTGCTGCTCGCGGCCATGGAAGGATTGCTGCCCGAGGAAGGGGACGAAGACTCAGCCCCTGAGGACCGCTCGGAGCTGCGCTTGGCGCTCCTGGGCAAACCCAATGCGGGCAAGTCCTCCCTGATCAACGCCCTGGCCGGGGAAACCCGGATGATTGTCAGCGAGATGCCCGGCACCACCCGCGACAGCATTGACGTGACCATCACCGCAGGGGATGGCCGCAAGTACACGTTCGTGGACACGGCAGGCATCCGCCGCCGGTCCAAGATCACGGACTCCCTGGAGCGTTACACTGTGCACGCCGCGCTCACCAGCAGCAAAAAGGCCCAGGTGACCGTGCTCGTGCTCGACGGAGAAGAAGGGGTGTCCCAGCAGGACAAGCGGCTCATTTCCCTGTTGGACAGGGAAAAGACGCCTTTTCTCGTGGCTGTGAACAAGATCGACCTCGCGCCCAAGGGCGCCATGCCCGAGATCCGCAAAAACTTCGCCCACGCCCTTTCGATCTGTTCCCATGTGCCGGTGCTGTATATATCAGCGCTCAAGGGCAAGAACATCAACGCCATCCTCCCGGCAGCCCTGGCCCTTTGGGAAGAGTGTGGCATGCGCGTACCCACGGGCCAGCTCAATCGGGCCATGAGCGAGGCCTTGGCCAAGCACCAACCGCCCGTGGTCAAAGGTCGGCGCGCCAAGTTCTATTACATGACCCAGTCCGGGGTGCGGCCTCCAACTTTTGTGATGTTCGTCAATGACCCGGCCCGGGTCAAACCTTCCTATCTGCGGTATCTGGAAAAGCGGCTGCGCAAGCTTTTTGGTCTGGACACCGCTCCCATGCGGGTGCTGCTGCGCGAAAGCGGCCAGGACGACTCCCGCCGCCGGGGCAAGTCCAAGCGCAAGGGCAAGAAATAGCGAACCTTCACCACCCTCCAGAGATCATGATCATCGACATCCACGTCCATTTGGCTGGGACGGGCAGCGCCAGCTCGTGCTTTTTGTCCAGGCGGCTGCGGCGTACCGCCACGTTTTGGTATCTTCGCTATATGGCCAAGCACTTGACGCGGCCCCTGTCCGACGAGTCCATGCGCGCACTGCTCGTGGGCGCGATCAAGGAGTCCAAGCTCGTGGACAAGGCCGTGCTCCTGCCCCTGGACATGGTCCATGACGAACAGGGTCAAGCCCGGCCTGAAAGGACCCACCTCTTCGTGCCCAACGACTATTGCGCGGCCATTGCCAGGGATGAGGACAAGGTGCTGTTCGGGGCCTCGGTGCATCCCAACCGGCCCGACGCCTTGGAGGAACTGGAAAGGGTGGCGTCCCTGGGCGCGGTTCTGGTCAAGTGGATTCCCTCGTCCCTTGCCGTGGATCCTGCCAACACCCGCTACATCCCGTATTACCGCAAACTCGCGGAGTTGGGCTTGCCTCTGTTGTGCCATGCAGGGCCGGAGCATGCCATTCCCCCTGGCGCGGACACCCGCGCCCAGCGCAGAACCGCCAAGACGTTCGATCACCCCCAGGGCCTTCATCTCCCCTTGGAGCAGGGAACCACGGTCATCGCGGCCCATTGCTCCTTGCCCATCTACCCCTGGGAACGCGACGACACGGACGCCTTTTTTCAGCTCATGCTGCGCCACGACAATTGCTTTGCCGACATTTCCGCTCTGTTCCTGCCTTCCCCTTACCGGCTCAGGCGGGTCAGGCGCGTCCTGGACGAACTGCCCCACGAGCGATTGGTCCTGGGCAGCGACTATCCCTTGCCCGTGAGCACTCGCATGATCCGGGGCCGCGCTCCGGCCGATCCCCAATCCCTCGGGCTGGCCAAGAAGGCAAGCAACAACCTTGACCGTACCGTGCTCATGGCGCGGGCCATGGGCTTTTCCGAGAGCGTGCTTTCCAACGCGGCCCGGGTGCTGCGCTTGAACCACGCGTAAGCCTTGCCCCAAGCGGCTTCCAAGCCTCAGATCAGCTATTTCTTGACCTTGGGGGGTGTTTATTCTAGCTTGTTGTCTCATTTTTTGTGGCAGGCCCGGAGCCCTTCAGGCCCCTGACCCAGGCATCAACCACAAGGAGCACCCCCACCCATGGTCCAACAAACCGAATCCATCTGGTTCGACGGCAAACTCGTGCCTTGGGACGAGGCCCAAGTCCATGTCCTGACCCACACCCTGCACTACGGCATGGGCGTATTCGAGGGCATTCGTTCGTATAAGTGCGCCAATGGCGGCTCCTCGGTGTTTCGGCTCAAGGAACACGTCGATAGAATGCTCGGCTCGGCCAAGATTTTGCGTATGGAGATCCCTTACAGTTCCGAGCAACTGGTGGACGCGATCATTGAGACGCTCATGGCCAACAAGATGGACGAGGGGTATATCCGGCCCTTGTCCTTTATCGGCTGCGGCGCCATGGGCGTGCATCCCGGCGACAATCCCGTGCAGACCATCATCGCCACTTGGCCCTGGGGCGCGTACCTGGGCGATGGCGCCTTGGAAAAGGGCATTCGGGTCAAAACCTCCAGCTTCACCCGCCACCACGTGAACGTGATGATGACCAAGGCCAAGGTCTCGGGCAACTACGTGAACTCGGTGCTGGCCAAGATGGAGGCTGTGCAGGACGGCTATGACGAGGCCCTGATGCTCGACGCCCAGGGCTATGTGTCCGAGGCCTCGGGCGAGAATATTTTCATTGTGCGGGGCAACCTGATCAAGACTACGCCCCTGACCTCGATCCTGGAAGGCCTGACCCGGGCCAGCCTGATCACCTTGGCCCGTGACCTGGGCTACGAAGTGGTGGAGCAGCAGTTCACCCGCGACGAAGTCTATGTGGCGGACGAGGCCTTTTTCTGCGGCACTGCCGCGGAATTGACTCCGATCAGGGAAGTGGACAACCGGGTTATTGGCGAAGGCAAGGCCGGACCCATCGCCATAAAGCTGCAACAAGAGTTCTTCAAGATCGTGAAAGGCGAAAATTTGGCCTACGAATCGTGGCTGCACAGGTATTCCCTGTAATTCCGAGCATCCCAAGCAACAATCCCCTTCCGGCCCTGGCCACGGGGCTGGAAGGGGCTTTTCTTTCCGCGCGTATCGCGCTACGCCATCATCATGAGCCAGGCCTCCCTCACAGCCAAATACCGTCCCCAACGCTTTAAGGACGTTGCCGGACAAGAGACCGTGCGTACGGTTCTGTCTCTGGCCGCAGCCGAGGACAAGATCGCGCCTGCTTACCTGTTCAGCGGTACCCGCGGCGTTGGCAAGACCACCATTGCCCGCATCCTGGCCAAGGCCATCAACTGCGCCCAAGCGCCCACTGCCGAGCCCTGCAACGAATGCGCGAACTGCCGCCAGATTACCCAATCCAGCGGCGTGGACGTGATCGAAATCGACGGCGCGTCCAACCGGGGCATTGACGATGCGAGGCGGCTGCGCGAGGACATCGGCTTCGCGCCCATGGAGTTCCGCTACAAGGTCTTCATCATTGACGAAGCGCACATGTTGACCCGCGAGGCCTTCAACGCGCTGCTCAAGACTCTGGAAGAGCCGCCCGGCCACGTGACCTTCATCCTGGCCACCACCGAGCCGCACAAGTTTCCCGCCACCATTATCAGCCGTTGCCAACACTATATTTTCCAGCGGCTCACTGAACCGGAGCTCACGGAGCACCTCAAGAAGGTCCTGGGCCGGGAGAACGCGGAGTTCGAAGAGTCCGCCGTGAACCTCATCGCCAAGCGGGCAGCGGGCAGTGTTCGTGACTCCATGTCCCTGCTGGGCCAGGTCATGGCCCTGGGCCAGGGGTCGGTGCGCGAGGCCGATGTGCGCTCCATTCTGGGTTTGGCCGGGCGCGAGGTGTATGAAGAGCTGTTCGCGGCCATTGCCGAGCATGATGTGGTGGCTGTGTCCGGACTCCTGCGCAAGATCCTGGACCAGGGATTGGACTTGGGGTTTTTCCTGCGCGAGTTGAGCCAGATGTGGCGGAATCTGTTCTTGCTGTCCCAAGCAGGGGACAAGGGACTCGAAATTCTGGAGATGCCCAGGGAAGAGGCGTCCCTATGGCTGGACTGGTCCGCCAAGTTTCCGGTGACCCAGATCCACGCCTCCTGGCAAATGACCCTGGAAGCCCAGCGCAAGGTGCTAACCAGTCTGGAGCCCGCCCTGGCCTTGGAATTGCTGCTGCTCAACTTGACCTACATGGACAAGCTGCTGTCCCTGGAGGATTTGTCCCAACAGGGCCGCGGCCCGGCAGGAGGACGGCAAGGCAGCGGCCCGGGGCTGACCGGTGGCGGACGTGTCCCGCAAACCGGCGGTCCTGCCCGAAGCGCGGCGCCCGCGCCTTCCCAGGTCTCTAGTGCTGAAGCCAAGGCCCAAGACGCCCCCTATGTGGCTCCGCCAGCCTACTCGGACGGCAATACCCAGGCCCTGGCCGGGCATCCCCAACCGCGCCGGGTGGAGGTGGCTACGCCGCCCCCGGCCATGGCTCCGCAAGGCCAAGGAACGGTTGAGCAGGAAACCGTGCCCGTGCCGGACGGCCCCAAGACCTGGGACGGTTACGTGGGCTATTGTGCCCAACTGGCCAAGCAGGACGGCAAGGGGGTCCAACACTTGCGGCATGCCCAGGGCCAAGTGGACGGAAAGCTCGTCAGGATTATTTGCCGCAACCAGGGCATGTGCGACATGGTCAGCGACAAAGAGTATATTTTTTGGCTCAATGGAGCCGCAAAACACTATTTCGGCCCGGATTTCGAGGTGCGGGCCGAGGTCCAGGAAAAGAATGGGCCGTCCGTTGAAGAGCAGCGCCAAAGCGTGGAAAACCACCCCGTGGTCAAGCAGCTCAAGGATGAGTTTAAGGCCACGGTGGTTCGCGGCACCATGCGGCCCTTGTCCGACACCTAAATCAGAAAGCAGGATGGAGGAAAATATGAAAGGATTCAATGATCTGGTGCGCCAAGCCCAGGTAATGCAAAAGAAGATGGCCAAGGCCCAGGAAGAGCTCAAGGAGCAGACCGTGGAGGCGGCCAGCGGCGGCGGCATGGTCACGGTGGTGGTCACGGGCGGCCAGGAGATCAAGTCCGTGAAGATCGACCCCGCGGCAGTGGACCCCGAAGACGTGTCCATGCTTGAGGACCTGGTGTTGGCAGCGGTCAATGAAGGGCTCAAGCAGGCCAAGGAGATGATCGAGGCCGAGATGTCCTCGCTCACCGGCGGCATGAGCATTCCCGGCATGTTTTAGGCGGACTGGATGCAACGGCTTCCCGAACCCCTGCGGGACCTGGTGGACAAGCTGGAGGCCTTGCCCGGCGTGGGCGAGCGTTCGGCTCTGCGCATGGCCCTGACCCTGCTCAAGTGGCCCGAGGCCCGGGCCAGGAACCTGGGCCAAGCCATCTGGGAACTCAGGGACCGGCTGTTTGTGTGCGGACGCTGCAACGGGCTGGCTGACGCCGACCCCTGCCACATCTGCAGCGACCCCAACCGCCAGGACGACATGCTCTGCGTGGTCTCGGAATGGGACAGCCTGCTGGCCTTGGAACAGGGCGGTTTTTTCAAGGGCATGTACATGATCCTGGGCGGCTTGCTCGCGCCTTTGGACGGCGTGGACTCGGGAGAGCTTGAACTGGGGCGGTTGCGTGAACGGCTGGCCGAGGGCAAGGTCACGGAGTTGGTCTTGGCCTTGGGCTCGACTTTAGAAGCGGAAAACACCGCGTCCTACGTCAAGAACATGGTCTCCAAGGAGTTCCCCGGGCTTGGCGTGACCCGGCTGGCGCAGGGGATTCCCTTGGGAGCGGAAGTAAAGTATATGGATGCGGAAACCCTGAGGCAGTCCTTGTTATATCGACAGAAACTCTGACCCGGCCTAAGGGGTTGGAGTGAAAACCATAGGGGAAGGACAGATGTTGGAGATTCGATTGCACGGCAGAGGCGGACAAGGCGGCGTGACTTCGGCGGAACTGCTGGCCCGGGCGGCCATCAACAAGGGCAGCTATGCCCAGGCGTTCCCGAGCTTCGGACCGGAGCGGCGGGGTGCGCCCGTCGTAGCCTTTGTTCGCGTGGACGATAAGCGCATCCGTGTGCGGGAAAAGATATACGACCCGAACATGGTCATGGTGCTCGACCCCACCCTGCTTGATATTGTGGATGTGGCCGAAGGCCTTAAGGACGGCGGCGTGATTATCGTGAATTCGTCCATGGACCCGGATGAGCTGAAAAAGAAATACGGCTGGAACAAGGTGGCTCAGGTCAACGCTGACACCGTGGCCATGGAGGAGTTGGGCGTACCCATCACCAACACCACCATGCTTGGCGCACTACTCAAGGCCTCGGGCATCGTGTCCGTGGACGACATGGAAGAGGTGATCCAGGACCGTTTCGGCCCCAAGCTTGGCCCCAAGAACTTCAAGGCCCTCAAGCGCGCCTTTGAGGAAACGCAAGTGGCATAGCTTGCAACGCGATATGGCGTTCCCGCCAAGGACGCCGTATTATTGGAAAGACAGATGGCAATTCCGGGGAGCGTCGATTCGGCGTTCCCCATTTTTTGTTGGAAGGGCTACGCTACAGTGAGCTTGAGGAACAGGGAGTCCAAGGAACGGACTACAAAGTCGCCCACCGTGTCGAACAGGGACCTGGGCACAATGCCCGCCGCGGACAAGCCCAGGACCAGGATGGCCGTCAGGGCCAGGATTTTTACCGCGCCTTTCATGGCTTTTGCCTCCTTGGGCCTTTCCCCTTGAAGGGGTCAGGGCCGCAGGTTTTTACCGCACTGAAATAGGCCGAGGCTGATGACAATGACTATGCCGCACAAAGTAATAAAACCGCCGATGGGACCCATTGTGGCTCCTTGCTGCTGAGTGTTGTCAGGTGTTTGTTCCTGCACGGAGTGAAAGCAGCAATCGTGCCACAGCCGTAAAAGCCGGCCATCTAGTAACCAGGACGGACAGCATGCTGTTTTTCCAGAATAAAGGGGAAGGATATGGAATCAGGAAGCCGAGGCGAGTCGGCCATGGACGCCCTCAGTTTGCTCATGGAGGCAGTGCGGAGCGAGGCCGAGACCTTGCAGCGCTTGGCCGCGATCTATCAGGAAGGAGGCGGGCATTGGGGCGCTGTCAAGAACGCCATTGACCGGGAATAGGAGAAACTCGGCAGCAGGGCTGGTCCACCAAGTGCGGAACCCGCGCCATAATTTGCACGGGCGTGTGCAACAATGGACGAAAAAAAGCCCAGCTTCACGTATGTGAAGCCGGGCTAATGGGGCTGAGGAAAAAAACTATTTGAAAATGTTGAAAATGGATTTGCGCAGGCCCTTGACGTATTCCTTGTCGTCCAGGATGGCTTCCAATTCGCCGGGATCCAGGTGCACGGCGCCGCAGCCGTCATTAACGCAGATGTCCACAACAGTGTCGCCCTTTTTCACTTCCACCAGGCTCGGAGTGCCGCAGCGGAAGCAATGGTTCTTGTGCGACTCGGCATAGTCGGAGCTGGAAGCGGCCTCGCAATCGGCGCGCAGTTTCTTGATCAGTTCCTTTTCCTGCTGGGCGAAATACTCTTCCTCAGATCCCTTGTAATCTTTAATGGTCACCAGAACATTCTCGGCCGCCATTGTTGCCTCCTTCTAAAGAGTGTATGTAGTTGTAATCATAGACAGTTAGGCGAGGACCCTAGCACAGGGAACGCTGGGAATCAAGGTGCGGCCCCTGCCAGGACTTGGCAAATCATGCTTGCTTGGCGTAAATCCAATTCGTTGCATTCGGGAATACTGCCATGAAAACCTACATATTTATTCCTCCCCTGGCCAAGATGACGGGCGGCGTGGCCGTGCTGTTCCAGGTTGCGCGCCATCTGGTCCAAGGCGGCTTTGACGCCTGCCTAGTGCTGCGCGAGGAGAGGAGCCGGGCCATGGTCCCCGAGCACCTGCCCACCATGGTCTGGGGTGATCTGCGATTGACGCCCCAGGACATTTGGCTGGTGCCCGAGGGATGGGTCAACGC
>QZKZ01000037.1 GCA_004796465.1 Desulfovibrio sp. | reverse complement strand
GAATTGTGGCTGTCCCGGCTGCATGCCAAACGGCGGGACTCCCCGCCCTCAGCCGGAATGATGTGCAGGTCGCTGTTGGGTTGGTTCATCATGGCGTTGTCCGCCTGGGTGTAGACCAGCCATTTGCCGTCCGGTGAATACCTGGGCCAGTAATTGGAGCGGCCATTGTCCGATGCTCCTGGTATGGGAACGGCCTCGCCGCCAGCGCCGCCATTGAAGGGAATGCGGTAAATATCGAAGCGCATGGGATAGCGCGCATTGAGGTCGTGGATGTCTTCGCCAGGAGCGGCGGGAAAAGAGCCCCGGCCTTCCATGACCGGCAAGTATTCCTCGGTCACAGGCGCACGGGAAAAGGCCAGGTATTTCCCGTCCGGACTCCAGCCCGGTCCGGCATGGATGTACGCTGCGTCGTCGGCTCCGGGGAGGTAGCTGAAGCGGCTCAGGTCGCTGCGGAAAAACGCGAGGACCCCGCGCATGGGAAAGAAGAACTCCGAATACATGGGGTCGTCAAAGGTGACCAGCATCGACTTTTCGCGGATGGTGGCAGCCACATACCCGGCGTCGGGGGAAATGCGGGCAAACAGGCCTAGGGTTACCTGGCCGTCGTTCTGGAAGTCGGTCCAGGAGAAAAGATTGTCCCGGGTCAGGTTCAGGCCGTCCTCTACACGGGAGAGCAGGAACGCGCCCTTGTCTCCGTCCACGTCCAGGTCCAGGCCAAAGGCCTCCCCGTTCAGGGAAAAGGAGTGGCACATGCCGCACACTTCCTGGTCAGTCAGGACAGTGCGGGGTTCGTCGTAGGAAGCCACGTCCCCCAAGCGCCAGGTAAAACTCTCGGGGTGCTCGCGGCCAAAGGTGAAGGGCAAGGGCATTTCTTGCCACATGATGGGCCAAGCCACTTGCTCGGCTGAAGTCACGATCTCGATCTCTCCCACGGAGTGCGCCAGGCCCTGGCTGTTCAAGCCAAGGATGACGATCCGGGCCGGAGTGTCCAGGGAGGCGGCCTTGATGCCTTCCCAGGTTTCGGCTCCGGGAACCCAGCGGGTTTCCCCCACACGCACGACCACGGGAGCGCCGCTTTCCGGCAGCACGCATACCAGCCAGGAGTCAGAATCGTCGTTGTCCCAGGTGAACAGGGGCGAGGCCACGTTGCGGGGAAACATGGTCTGGTTGTAGGGCAGGGTGATTCTTAGCCATGCCGAGAGGATTGGGGCGTCATCAAAAGCTTCTTGGGCAACAAGCTCGAGTTGGGCCCGGTCCAGTGAAGCCGAAGTCAGGTCGGTATAAAAGGCCTTGTCCCAATCCGGTCCAACAGCCTGATGGCGGCATCCCCAGGCCAGGGGCAGGAAAAACAGCAACACCACGCACAGGAAGCCTGACAGCATACATGCCGCCAACCGCCGGGAAGGCGGGGTCAAGGACAAGGCCAAATCTTTGCCTGGAACTCTCGGTAAAGGGAGCAAGGGGATCATGAATCTCTTGTACGCTGTTTTTCACCTTGGTGTCCATATTTCTCTGCCAATTCAAGGGGATTCCCCTTTACACCCCACCGCCGGGCAGGTATATAATTGGGTTATCTCCCCCTTTATCCTTTTTCCAAGGAGGTGTCCCATGAAACGGGGCTTCCTGTGCTGTTTTGTCGCGGCTCTGCTGCTGATGTTTTGGGCCGCGTCGGTATGCGCCCATGGCGACGGCGGTGATGACGACCTTACGGTCACGATAGACTGGCTCAAGTGGGGCTATCAGCACCGGATCAATGTTGATCCGATGATCACCAGCGGCCCCCAAGCCATTCAAGACGATCTGCACTATGGCTGGAATTGGGCCGGAGGCTGGGCAGGGCCGGCCAGCCGGTTGTCCACCCACTGGGGCGGTTTTCGGCTCCAGCCGAATCCCGTGTATGTCCCCGGAACCACCCCGAGCTTCAACTACAGGGCGCGGCTCAGCTTTGACACGTCCTTTACGGGCCAGGACCGGTTGCGGATTCGGATCAAGTACCCCTGGGGCCCTGCCGAGGACGAACTCGATGATATTGACGAATGGTGGCTGCCGCCCCGTTCCGGCTTGTGCCAAGGGCCGAACCTGTGGATCGTGGGCTCCAACAGCCCGACTGATCTCCTCACGGACTGGAACACCATTTCTCCCCGGATCGGCTTTACCTATGACGTGACTGGCGATGGGAGCAATGTGGTCCGGGGCGGATTCGGCATTTTCTACAACCAACTCGACCAATATCAAATCGACTTGGACAAAGTGACGGAATACTGGCCCGAGCAGACCCGCTGGGGCTCCTTTGCGGACAACGACCTCAACGGCGGCGATACTGGAGACTATTTGGGTGGCGGCTTGTTCTACAAACCCGGGGATCTCAACCTGGGCGGTCCCATCCTTAAGGACAAGCTCTGGTTCTTCGGCTGGCAGTGCTGCCCGCCCAGGGAGCAGCAGAATCCCTACTCCCTGGGCAAGATCAGCGACTCGTTCTCCCTGTCCCTGGATTACACTTACAATGCCGAGAGCTATCTTCCCGATGCAATGAACCCCAGGGTCAATCCTTTCCTGGCCTTGGCCATTGAGATCCAGAAGCTGGAAGAGCAGCCGGTTTTCATCCCCAACAAGATCAGTTTTTAAGGAGGACACGCCATGAAAACATATGTCATCCTCCTGCTGTCAGGTTGCCTGTTGATTCTTGCCGTGGGCTGCAAGCAGATCGGTGGTGGTGGCGGTCCAACCCAGCCCGAGGAAGAAGTGGCGGTCTGGTCTTTGGACCCCGAGAACCTGCCCCCGGACGTGAAGCTGGTTTTGCTGGCCCTGCTTGAACGCATGCGCGGCCGTAGCGGCGAGGACGTGGACGTGGATTTCCCGGCCAGTGCCGGGCGGGTTGTGGAAAACGACTTTGTGTATGACGATTTCGTGCTCAGCGACGTGATAATCCTGGAGTACGTGGACGAGGGCGAGGGTGCGAATTCGCGTATCCATCTGGCCGTGTCGCTGGTCTGGGAGGACATGCTGGGCCGCAGGACAGCCACGTATGTCCAGCTTATCTACGGCCGGGGCGAGGAACGGCTTTTTGTGGAACAGGCCATGGTCTCCCAGATCTATCCCGACTTTCCCCAGGTACGCATGCTTTACGTTCCCGAGACCGCGTTCCGTGAGGACTCCGGCCATGTGTTCAGCACTTGGTACGACCTCTACCTCTTTGCCCTGAACAACGGGGTGGCCCTCAACTCGCCTCAGACGAGCACTGCCCAGACCAAGTATGTGGCCGTGTGTTTCGTCATGGACCGCATCGCTCCCAACGCGGAGTTCACCCTGATCCTCGACGACAAGCGCACCGGCACCTCCTCCGGCACGGATGAATTTTCCCATTGTTATGATTTTCAGGGGTGGCGCGTGGGTATCTTGGGCTTCAACCATACTCTTAACGCGGGCAAGACTCTCTATATCAAGGCTGTGTACGAGACAGAGGAGTTTGGGAAGCAGTTGGTCGGCTCGTTCAGCACCAAGCAAGATTAACCGTATCAACTTGATCCGGGTTTGCGGCAACGCCGTCTTGGGTGGGAATCTTCTCCCCGGCGGCGTTGCGCTTATGGCCCTCGGTATGTTTCGCTCCCCGAAAGACGCACACTTTCCGCCCATTGACCTTGAGCCGACTTTGCTATAGCCGTGCCTTGCCGACCGCTTCCTTTTCGGGGCCGGTCGGCTTTCCTTGTGCCGCATGGCCGAGACCGCGCGGCCCGTAATCAATAAAGATATTTCCGGTGCAACAGCGCCGAGGAGCAACAATGTCCGAGAGCAAGACAAATCCCCATATGCGCAACGTGGCCATCATCGCCCACGTTGACCACGGCAAGACCACCCTGGTCGACGCCATGTTCCGCCAATCCGGCCTGTTCCGCGAGGACCAGGAAGTGAGCCGGGTCATGGATTCCATGGACCTGGAGCGGGAAAGGGGCATCACCATTGCGGCAAAAAACTGTTCAGTGGTTTGGAAGGACGTGAAGGTCAACATTATTGATACTCCGGGCCACGCCGATTTTGGCGGTGAGGTGGAGCGTTCCCTGTCCATGGCCGACGGCGCGTTACTGCTCGTGGACGCTTCGGAAGGACCGCTGCCCCAGACCCGTTTCGTGCTCAAGAAGACCTTTGAGGCCGGACTCAAGGTGATCGTGGTCATCAACAAGATCGACCGCAAGGATGCCCGGCCCCAGGAAGTGCTCGACGAGATCTACGACCTGTTCATCGACTTGGACGCTGACGAGGAGCAGCTTGAATTCCCCGTGTTCTACGCCATTGGCCGCGAGGGCGTGGCCCAAAAGACCCTTGCAGACAAGGGCGAAAATCTGGACCCGCTCATGGACGCGCTCATCGAGGAACTGCCCGCGCCCGGCTTTGACCTGGACGCACCGTTCCGCATGCTGGTGGCGGACCTCAGCTATTCCGACTACCTCGGGCGCTTGGCAATCGGCCGGGTTTTGAGCGGCAGGGTCAAGTCCAACGACAGCCTGGTGGTCATTGGCGAAGACAGCGACCCCAGGCCGCTCAAGGTCAGCAAGCTGCAGAACTACCAGGGGCCGCAGCTCAACGCCACGGACCAGGCCGGAGCCGGGGATATCGTGGTCCTGGCCGGTGTGGACGAGGTCTCCATCGGCGACACCATCTGCACGGCGGACGTGACCGAACCCTTGCCCCGCATCCGTGTGGACGAGCCTACGGTGTCCATGCTCTTTTCCATTAATACATCTCCACTTGCGGGCCGGGAAGGCAAGAACGTGCAGTACCGCAAGCTGCGCGACCGGCTGTTCAAGGAGGCCCTGCGCAATGTGTCCCTCAAGGTAGAAGAGCAGAGCGGCGAAGGTGTGCTGGTCAAGGGCCGGGGCGAATTTCAACTGTGTATCCTCATTGAGACCATGCGCCGCGAGGACTTTGAGCTGTGCGTGGGGCGGCCCACGGTCATCCTCAAGCAAGAGAACGGCAAGACCCTGGAGCCCATGGAACACCTGTTCATTGACTGCGACGAAGGCTTCATGGGCGTGGTCACGGAAAAGCTGTCCAACCGCAAGGGCCGCATGGTTAAGCTGAGCAACAAGGGCTCGGGCCGGGTGCGTCTGGAATTTTCCATTCCCTCGCGCGGGGTCATTGGTTATCGCGACGAATTTCTCACCGACACCAAGGGCACGGGCATCCTCAACTCGTCCTTTGCCGGGTACGACGAGTATCGCGGTGATTTTCCCTCCCGTTTTACCGGTTCCTTGGTCTGTGACCGGCCCGGCAACTCCGTGGCCTACGCCCTGTTCAACCTGGAGCCCCGGGGGCGTTTGTTCATCCCCGCGGGCGTGCCCGTGTACGAGGGCATGATTGTGGGCGAGCACAACCGGGCCAATGACCTGGACGTGAACGCCACCAAGGAAAAAAAGCTGACCAACATCCGCGCCGCAGGCAAGGACGAGGCCGTGACTCTGTCGCCTGTTTTGCCCATGACCCTGGAGCAGGCCGTGCACTTCATCCGCGACGATGAAATGGTGGAGATCACGCCAGAGTCCATCCGCTTGCGCAAGGTCGAGCTTTCCGCCACCAAGCGCCACACCCAGCGCGGGTCCAAGCTCAAAAACGGGAAGAAATAGCGGTTTCCCGGCAGGGAAAACCGGAGATTACAGGGAAGCGGCCTGCCCCAGGTGCTGAGGCTCATGCCGCAAGCCGCTCAAGGCCCGCATTTGCATGACACGGGCCAAGTCTGGGTTGTACGCGGCCTTGGCAGCGGCGCTGCCCAGGAGGGCGGCCTCATGCAGCGTGGGATCCATTTCCAGGACCCGGGCAAAGCAGAGCGCTGCCTGGTCATCCTGCCCCGATATCCGGGCGCTTTTGCCCAGGGCCAGGATCGGTTCCAACCCGCTGTCCCCGCGCGCGGCCAAGGCGAACCATTCTTCCGCGCTTGAGGGGTACTCCTCGTCCCGGGCCTTGATAAAGCCGGGATCGCGTACCTTGCCTCTCTCCAAGAGCACATTGCCCACGGCCAGCCACAACTTGGGCCCGAATTCCCCTGATCTGGCCAAGTCAGCGGCAAGATCCACGGTTTGCCCCTGACCCAGGCGTTGCAGCGCGCTCACGTACAAAGTAGCGGCTTGGCGGGAGTGGCCCCTGTTCTCGGCGATCCTGGCCAGGGTCAGCAGGGGCAGGGGATCAGAGCGCAAGAGCAGGGCCGTCTCGGTGAGCAGGTGTTGGGCGTGTTCCACTTGCTCCTCGTCCAAATGCAGCCTGCCCAAAACAGAGCAGGCCAAGCCCCGCACAAGGTCGCCGTGCCCATTGAGCGTTCCGAGGGCTTCCATGGCCCTGAGGGCCGCCCTGCGGCTCATGGTCCGCAAGCGTTGTTCGTGCATGGGATAGCGCTGGCTCACATGCAGATACGCAAGGGCGGCATTGGCCAGCCGTTCGGGCAGGTTCGCCCTGCAGGGCGGGTTGTGTGCAATGTGCTTAAGGAGCGTTTGGGCGCGATGTTCCGAGAGGTGGTGTTTGAGCACCTCTTCCCGGCCTTGGGCAGCCACACGTTCCCGCTCCTGGTCGTGGGCCAGGTAATACGCGGCTTTTGGGCGCAGGGTTTCCGGAGTGAACAGAGCCAAGTGCTCGCCGTCGGTGAACAGGTCCGAGAGCCCGTTGCCCCTGTCCTCGGCCAGGACCAAGGAACCCGAGGCCAGTCCTTGCAGAACCCGGAGCGTCATTCCCGGAAACATGACTTCGTTGAGCACGATCTTGGAGCGGGCGAACAGGTCAAGCATGGCGGGAACGGACATGCGGGATTGGCCTTGCCCGCCTTCGCGGGTCAAGGGGAAGTGTTGGTCCACTTGGTTCAGCAGCCACTGCCGCTTGAGCCGCTGTTCGTCCACATGGCCCACAAAGGTGATGCCGTGTTCCTTGGGCCGGGCAAAGGGCGGCGCGACCAGGTAACGGCTCACGGACAGGGGGAGCCACTGGGCCGGGATGCCTTGGTCAAGAAGGTGGTCGCGGCTGTCCTTTTGGTCCACGAACACCCAGTCAAAAAGTCGCAGGTACTGGGCGAGCCAGAACATGTTCAGGGGCGCGTCCGTGGCCACGGCGGCCAAGGGATAGGGGCAGTCTTCCAGGCCGTGCACAAAGTGGCGGTAACCCATGAGGCCCACGACTACGAGATCAGGTATAAAGTCCTTGTCCCGGACAATTTGCTCCAAAGACAAAGACTCGGGATGGGGGCCGGGATTGGAGGTCTCGGGCGGAAAAAACACCTCCACGCGATGCCCCATGTGGCGCAGGGCGTCGGAGAGGTAGTACTGGTTGATGAGCAATATATTCATGGCAGTGCTAGGCAAAAAGCAACCCTTTGCAGGATATCAAGCAAGAAGCGTGCAACGAAGTTGACCGGGTGGGGGCGCGGGTATACCG
>QZKZ01000209.1 GCA_004796465.1 Desulfovibrio sp. | reverse complement strand
TTCTGCACATCACCCTGCCCCGCATCATGCGCTCCCGGAGTTGCCCATGACCTCCTCCCGCACAAAACAACGCTTTGTGCCCGGCAAACGCTTCACGGTGTACTTCATGGCGTGCCTTGTCGTGGCGCTGTGCGCATATGTCACCTATCTCTGCATGCTCGGCATTCCAGAGCCCTGGGCTCGGGCCGAGCCGTGCATGACATATGGCGAATTCATTGAGCTTTGTGGAGAGCCCAATGCCAGGCACCACAAAGACGGGGATCCCCTTTGGCGCTGGGGCCACCTTCTGGGATGGTACGAAATGGGCATAGACCTGACGTCTGATCAACGCATCAGAATGGTGTCCATCTCCTGTTACTTTGGGTGGGAGTCGTTTCATTGGAAAAAGTGGATGTCGTCAAAAGCGCTGCCTCTGAGATTTTCAACACCTTCTGAATAAGCTTCCGACCTCTGGCCAAGGGGTTGGCTCAGCGGCGTATCCGCCAGCCAACATGCCGCAACCCGAAAGGTGTTACAGCCCGGACCGAATGGTTCGGGCTGTTTGCTGTTGCGGGGAGACCCTAGCCCGGCATTGTCCCCGCCCCAACATTCAGATATCATTCGGCATGTCGATTCCTTCACCCTCATTCCCCAGGAGTTCTTTATGACCGGAACCACCCCCGCCACCTCAAAGGCAGCCTACCAGGCCATGATCTTCGGCTTAACCTCCATTGTTCTGGGATTTCTCGCGGGCATCCCAGCCATCATCCTCGGCCACATCGGTTTGTCCAACATAGCGAAGTCCCAAGGCGCGCTTGTGGGGCAAGGATTCGCCATTACCGGCCTGGTGTTTGGCTACATCTTCACGATCCTGTCCATCATCGCTCTGATTCTCTTTATTGTGCTCGCCCCCAAGGTGGAGGAAGCGCACAACGAGATGCAGTACCATGCTCGCATCCGCGCTCTTGAAGGCGACATGGCCGCGTTTTTCGGCGCCTGCGAGCTGGCCTACGCCAAAGCGCTCCTGGACGACAAACCCTTTGTCTGCTCTGACATTGAAGAGCCTTACTCCCTGGGATATGACATGGAGGCGGAAATTTTGTCCCTGGGCGACGCCGACAACGACGGCAACGACGACGGCTGCACCATTACCCTGCGCTTCAGGGATTCGGACGCCACATTGACCGATACCTGGGAAAACAATTACTAGGCCTGTATTCCCCTTTCAGGAGAATCCGCCATGTTCGATCCCCTTCCCAACGTATCCAGACCTGCCCAGTTGTCCATGCACCTCGGCTTTTTCTCCGTTGTCCTGGGCTTTGTCACGGGCATCCCGGCCATCATCCTTGGCTATAAGGGCAAGGCCGAGATCGAGGCGGCCCAGGGCGAGCTGCTTGGCAAGGAATACGCCTTCGCGGGCCTGGCCTTTGGCTACATCTGTTCGGTCCTGTCCCTTCTCGGGATTCTCATTTATATCCTGAGCACACCCCGGTTCCTCCAAATGGAGGAGCAGGCCCAACAACAAAAACTCCGAAGCGGCATCGCCGCTGCCCAAAGCGCATGCAGCATGGTGTATGCCGAGTCCTTGCTGGAGGAAAAGCCCTTTTCCTGTGGGGACGTCAACCGGGAAATTGATGGATACGGCTTCGAGGAAATGCACATCTTCATCTCCTCCATGGGCGACACGAACCACGACGGCAACATCGACGGCTGCGCCATCACCGCGACCAGCCTGGACGGCAAGGTAGTGGCCACCGATACCTGGGAGTATCTGGAGTGAACCTGCCCGTTTTCATTTTCTGTCCAGCCGAACTCACTATTCGCAATCCCCTATGGAGAAGTCGCTCATGACGGAACCCCACCCTGCCACCTCCCCTCCTTCCAGCCCTCCCACCTGCAAGGAAGCCCTCTGGTCCATGATTTTCGGCTTCATCGCCATTGTCCTGGGCTCTCTGGGGGGCATCCCGGCCATCATTCTCGGCCATGTCGGGCTGTCGAAAGTAGCCAAGTCCCGGGGCGCGCTTTTTGGCAAGGGCTATGCCATTACCGGTTTGATCCTGGGCTACACCTTCACCCTGCTGTCCATCATCGGGCTGTTTGTGTACTTCGTGGTCGTGCCCATGCTCGAGGAAGAGCTGCGCCAGAAGCAAGACTCGGCTCAGCACTCAGTCCTTGAGGGGACCATGGCTTCTGTCGTTGGCAAATGCGAACTCACCCTTGCCATATCCCTCAAGAATGAAACGCCCTTTTCCTGCGCTGATGTGGAGGACGCCCTTCCCCCGAGCGAGGAATGGGAGGTTGAGCTCACCTCCCTGGGCGATGAAAACAACGACGGCAGCGACGACGGATGCACCATCACCGTGCGGGATCTGGACACGGGCCTCACTTTGACCGAGACCTGGAGCTTTCAGTAATCAGCCCGGATCTTGCCCACAACGAACAAAAACGCCGGGACGCGTGGTTGCGCCCCGGCGTTGTGTCTTTTTCCGGGAGGTAAGGAGGAAGAGGGCTAAAACGAACGGTTGAGGAAACCGGTGGAAAATTCCTCCATGCTGGCCGAGAGCTTGATCAGCTCATCCGGCGGCAGCTTGCGCACCACCTTTTCGCTGGCCGCGTCCAGCACCTCCACTTGCAGTTCGCCCGACTCCTCGCGCAGCTTGAATTTCAGCTCCACGCCGCCTTGGGCCAACTTGCTTTCGATCTTGTCGAGCCTTTCCTTGATGTCTGCAGCGTCTTGGTCAGCAAGGGCTTTTGCCTCGCTCTTTTCAGCCGCGTCCACCTGGCGGACCCGAACCTCGTCGGCCTGTCTGGCCTCCTGCTCCGAGCCCTTGACCTCGGCCCGGTCAACCCCTTGCCGCTGCAAGGATGTTTCCGGCGTCACGCCGGACACGCTGTCCATTTTCATCTCCATAACCTCCCCAGAATATGCGTCACTCCTCGATTGCAGCCTGCCGACTCCCCAGTGCGGCGGGCCTTGGTTGCTCTGTGACCAGGGCTTTCCTGGTAGTCCTTCACAACACTGATCGGCTGTACATGGACAAATCTTTAGGCCCGGTCATTTTTTCCCCTCATTTTGTCCAGGCCCGTGAAACAGGCTCCCAGACCAGGCAAAAACGTCCCTCCCCAGTCAAAAAATCCTGCCCCAAACTCTAGACTTTTTTTAATGTGCTCTTTTTCCGGAAAAAATATGAGTTGGCACCGCGATTGCTTTGCAAAGGCCAAGGAATCTCAAGGAGAGTATCCAACAAGGAGGTTGTTCACATGTCTTTGGTCATCAATCACAATTTAATGGCCATGAACGCGGCCAGAAACCTGGGACTGAGTTACGGCAGGCTGTCCACATCGACGCGCCGCCTGTCCTCGGGCCTCCGGGTCGACTCGGCCGCTGATGACGCCGCGGGTTTGGCGATTCGCGAACTCATGCGCGCGGACATCGCCACCATGAACCAGGGCATCCGCAACGCCAACGACGCCATCTCCATGATTCAAACGGCTGACGGCGCGCTGCAGGTCATCGACGAAAAGCTCATTCGCTTGAAGGAGCTCGCCGAGCAGGCAGCCACGGGTACCTACAACTCGGACCAGCGGCTGCTCATCCACTCGGAGTTCGTGGCCATGGCCTCGGAAATCACCCGGATCGCCACCGCGACCGACTTCAACGGCGTGCATCTGCTCGACGGCACCCTGTCCGGCGACTACACGACCCACGACGGTTCCGGCATCCAAGCCACGGGCGCGCTCAAGATCCACTTTGGCACGGGTAACGATTCGTCCGAGGACTATTACTACATCAACATGGGCGATTCACGCGCGGCCGCCCTGGGCGTGCCCACGGGCATCCAGACCCAGTCCGCCGCCCAGAACGCCCTGGCCGCGCTCAACCGCGCCATCATCTCCAAGGACAACATCCGCGCGTCCCTGGGCGCTTTGCAGAACCGGCTCGAGAACACCATCAACAACCTCTCGATCATGGCCGAAAACCTGCAAGCCTCGGAGTCCCGCATTTCCGACGTGGACGTGGCCACGGAGATGACCGAATTCGTGCGCAACCAGATCCTGACCCAGGCGGCCGTGGCCATGCTGGCCCAGGCCAACAGCCTGCCCAGGCTCGCCATGCAGCTCATTGGCGGCGGCTAGGCCGCGCCACGGATTTGACGGCCTACCCATAAGGTGACCAAGACGAGACGACGTCAAGGGCCGGGGAGTCCCCTCCCCGGCCCAGATGCGCGTCCTTGCGTCACGCCCGCCCCGCTTTGCCGGTGTTCCGGCCATGTCCAACCATGCGGCGGCGTCTTGACATTTCTTATTCTTCCTCTTCCTCCCGAAGCATCACCAGGGCCCGGCCCGCTGCCTTTTGTTCCGCCTTTTTCACGGATCCGGCCTTGGCTGTGAGCGTCTCGCCCGTGGGCAGGGTCAGCTTGACCTCGAACACCTTGGCGTGGTCCGGGCCGTTGCTGTGCTCCAGGGTATACACGGGCCGGTCCTTGTAGCGGCGCTGGGTCTCTTCCTGCAGCTCGCTCTTGTAGTCCTTGCTCACGCTGGCCACGGGCGTGAGCGGCCAGTGCTCTTCAAACACCTTGCGCACCCACTGCCTGGCCCCCTCGAATCCTTGGTCAAGAAACACCGCGCCGAGCACGGCTTCCAGGGCGTCGGCCATGAGCGACTTTCTCGTGCGCCCGCCTTGCCCCTCCTCGCCTTTGCCCAGGAGCATGAATTCATCCAGGCCCAATTCCCGGGCCAACCCCGCCAGCGTCGGTTTACTGACAAGCTTGGAGCGCATGCGCGTCAATTCCCCTTCCCGCACATGGGGAAATCGGGCATACAATTCCTCGGACACGCAGAGTTCCAGCACCGCGTCGCCGAGAAATTCAAGGCGCTCGTTGTTCTCCAGCACACCGCCGTGCTCGTTGGCGTAAGAGCTGTGCGTGAGCGCGGTGCGCAAGAGCTTGACTTGCCGAAAACGATGGTGGATACGTTCTTGGACATCTTTCAAGGCGTCATCCATTGAATCATCTCCAAATAAAGGCCGCCATGGACTACACTCCAGATTTAACGCCGCTGTTCGCCCCCAAGCGCATCGCCGTGGTGGGCGCGTCGTCCACGCCGGGCAAGATCGGCAATATCATCATGCAGAACCTCATTGACGCGGGGTACGAGGGAGAAATCATCCCGGTGAACCGCAAGGGCGATGAGATTCTGGGCCTGCCCGTGACCCACGACGTCAAGGATATCCAGGGGCCCCTCGACTTGGGCGTGATCGTGATCCCCCCCAAGTTCGTGGTGCCCACATTAGAAGACTTGGCAGCCCTTCCTGTCAAGGCGGTGATCATCATCACCGCAGGCTTCAAGGAAGTGGGCAAGGACGGCTACTATTTGGAAGAGCAGGTCAAGGAAATCTGCACCAAGGCAGGCATCGCCCTGCTCGGCCCCAATTGCCTGGGCATGATCAACACGGCAAGCAAGGTCAACGCCTCGTTCGCCGTGGGCCAGCCCCAGCCAGGCAAGATCGCGTTTTTCTCCCAGTCCGGCGCTTTGTGCGTGTCCATCCTGGATTGGGCGCTCGGACAAAACATCGGGTTTTCTTCGTTCGTGAGCCTGGGCAACAAGGCCCTGCTCGATGAGTCCCACATGCTGGAGCATCTGGTGGACGACCCGGCCACCAAGGTCATCCTGGGCTACATCGAGGGCGTGGAAAACGGGGTGCGTTTCATGCGCGCCGCGCGCAAGGTCACGCCCAAAAAGCCCGTTGTGCTCATCAAGTCCGGCACCACCTCGGCGGGCGCGCAAGCCGCGTCCTCGCACACCGGGGCCATTGCCGGATCGGACCAGGCCTACACCGCCGCCTTTCGCCAGTCCGGCATCATCCGCGCCCATGACGTGAAGACCCTTTTTAACCTGGCGGAATCTTTTTCCTCCCAGCCCCTGCCCAAGGGCCCGAACCTGGCCATTGTGACCAATTCCGGCGGCCCCGGCATCCTGGCCGCGGACGCCTGCGGCAACTCGGACCTGATGATGGCCCGGCTCTCGGCTGCCTCGGTGGACAAGCTCAAGGAATTTCTGCCGCCCTACGCCAGCCTGTACAATCCCATCGACATCATTGGCGACGCCGACGCCGAGCGCTACGCCAAGACCCTTGAAATCGTCTTGGCCGACGAGCGCGTGCACTCGGTCATGGTCTTGCTCTCGCCCACGGCCACGGTGCAGGTGGAAGAGACGGCCCGGGCCGTGATCGCCCAAGCCAAGAACTCGGCCAAGCCCATTTTCGCCTGCTTCATGGGCGACGTGGCCGTTCGCGAGGGACGCCGCCTGCTCCAGGAAGCGTCGGTGCCCTGCTTCTCCTTTCCCGAACCGGCCATCGAGTCCATCAACACTATGTATCAATATTTCGAGACCATCAACAAGCCCGCTGCGGCTGAGATCTGTTTCCTCCGCCACATGGGCAAGGCCAAGAAAATCATCGACCAGGCCAAGGCAGCGGGCCAGACCGAAATCGTTGAGTTCCAGGCCCAGGGCGTGCTCCAGGCCTACGACCTGCCCCAGCCCAAGACCATCCTGGCCCGCACCAGCGATGAAGCGGTCAAGGCCGCCAAGGACATGGGCTATCCCGTGGTGCTCAAGATCGCCTCGCCCCAGATCTCGCACAAAAGCGACGTGGGCGGGGTCAAGGTCAACCTGCGCGACGAGGACGCGGTGCGCGCCGCGTACCTGGACATCACTTCCCGGGCCGCGCGCATGCGCACCGAGGCCTTCATCTCGGGCTGCCTGGTGCAGGAGATGGCGCCCAAGGGCTCGCGCGAGGTCATTGTCGGCTTCAAGCGCGACCCCCAGTTCGGTCCCCTGATCCTGTTCGGCCTGGGTGGCATTTATGTGGAAGTCCTCAAGGACGTGTCCTTCCGCTTGGCTCCCCTGTCCATCAGCGACGCCCAGGAAATGGTGCGCGAGATCAAGTCCTTTCCCCTGCTGCGCGGGGTGCGCGGCGACAAGCCCGTGAACTTCCAGGCCATTGAGGACGTGCTCCTGGTCATGTCCCAGTTCGCCCTGGATTTTCCCGAGGTCTACGAGGCCGAGTTCAACCCGGTGCTGGTCAGTGAAACGCAAGCCCTGGTGGCTGACGTGCGGGTGATTCTGGCGGAACATTAAACTGAGTGCGGCGAATTTTACCGACCCGGCAACACGTGCTATACAGTATACAGCGAGTATAATCGCCATAGATTTCGAGGAGGCAACCATGGCGGCAGGCATCTATGTGGGCTCGACCACCGGCTATTCCGGCAAAAACATGGTCATCATGGGCATCGGGCTCAGGCTGCAAAAAGACGGCTACAAAGTGGGCTACATGAAGCCCGTGGGCGCCATGCCCGACGAACGCGAGGGCAAGCTCGGCGACGAGGACGCCTATTTCGTGACCGAGGTCCTGGGCCTCAAGCAGGACCCGGCCCTGACCACGCCCGTGGTGGTGACCCAGGACTTCAAGGTCAAGGCCTTTTCCGGACAGTGCGAGGACCTCGTGCCCTCGATCCTCTCGGCCTATGAAGAACTCTCGGCCGACAAGGACGTGATGATCGTGGCGGGTTCGGGTTCAATGTATTCGGGCCGGTACTGCAACGTGCACGCCACCAACGTGGTGGAGAAGCTGGGCATCAAGGCCGTGGTCATCGACCGCATGCACAACGAGCTGGGCTACGACTATCTGGCCATTCTCAAGGATACCCTGGGCGACAAGATGTCCGGCGTGATCCTCAACGACATCCCCGCCAACTTCATGCCCGAGGTGGAGACGCTCATTAAGCCTTTCCTGGAGAACAACGGCATCGAGGTCCTGGGCGTGATCCCCAAGGACCCGCTCATGGGCGCGATCAAGGTCAGCGACCTGGCCGAGCGCTTGGGCGGCAAGGTCATTTCCGCGCACAACAAGGCGGACAAGGTGGTGGAGAATTTCCTCATCGGCACCATGCAGGTGGAGAACTTCATGACCCACTTCAAGAAGAACAAGAACTCCGCTGTCATTGTCGGCGGCGACCGCTCGGACGTGCAACTGGTGGCGCTGGAAGGCAGTTGCCCCTGCCTGGTGCTCACGGGCAACCTCTACCCCAACGACATCATCCTGACCCGCTCCGAGGTCCTGTCCATCCCCATTGTGGTGGTGCGCGACGACACCTTTACCGTGGCCAAGAAGATGGAGGCCATCTTGTCGCGGCACAAGCTGCGGGACATGATCAAGATCAAGCAGGGCGCGCAGCTCGTGTCCACGTCCCTTGACTTCGAGTACCTGAAAAAGGACATCGGGCTGGCGTAGTTTTTCCGGTGTCAGCGTGAAATAAAGGGGCCGCGAGAGATCGCGGCCTTTTTTTCTTCTTGGCCGGGCATGGCGGCCACGGCCAGGCTTAGGCCCCCGAACCGATTCCCCGTTCCGCATCCCCGGGCAACTCCACCACCAGCTTTGCGCCGCCCCCGGGATTGGGCTCGGCCCAGACGGCCCCCTGGTAGTGCCCCACGATCTGGCGGCAAATGGCCAGGCCAAGCCCGGCCCCCTTGAAGTGCTCGTCCATGATGTCGCCCGGGCCGGTGCGGTGGAAGCGGTCGAATACTTTGTCCAAATGCTGGAGGGGAATGCCCTGGCCCGTGTCCGCGACACTCGCGCGCAGGCCGCCTGAATCCAGGGCGCGCGCGGCCAGGACCACCTCGCCCTGGTCCGTGAACTTGGCTGCGTTGTGCAGCAGGTTGAGAAACACCTGGGTCAGCCGGTCCGGGTCAAGGGTCAGCACGGGCAGGTCCGGGGCCAGGTCCGAACGCAGGGACACGCCGTCCTTGGTCATGAACACGCCGCTGATCACGTCCACGCAGTGTTCGAGCAAATCGCGCATGTCCGTGGGCTGGTCGTTCCACTGCATGTCGTCGGACTCGATCTTGGTGATGTCCAGGACCTCGTTGATCAGCCGGGTCAGCCGCTCGCCTTCGCCCACAATAGTCGCCAGGTTGACCTGCAGCCGGTCCTGCTTTCGTTTCAGCTTTGGGTCCGATATCTCCAAAAAGGGCAACAATTCGTCGAGATCATTGGTGATCAGCTTGGCAAAACCATAGATCGAGGTCATGGGCGTGCGCAATTCATGGGCCACCGAGGACAAGAAGGTGGACTTGCGCTTGTCCATTTCCAGCAAGCTCACATTGGCTTGCTCCAGAGCGTCTTTGCTGCGCTCAAGCTCCCGGGTCCGCAGTTCCACCTTGTGTTCGAGCTGCTGGTTGAGCTCGGCCAATTCATGGGCGATTCGCGCCCGGCCGCGCATGAGCAGCAGCACCACCACAGTCAGCACGAAAATCATCACTGTGATGGTCAAGGGCTGGGCCAAGCGCCTGAAAAGATCGCCTTCCCTGCCCACAAGGCAATCCACGGCCAAGAAGCCCACAAGCTCCCCGTGGGAGCTGATCTCCCGAGTCAGGGCCAGGGTCTTGCCCTCGCTGCTCGCTGCCCCACGGCTCAAACCAAAATACATCTCCCCGGTGATCCCTTTGAGTTCAATGCGGGCTACCAGTTCGTTCTGCAAGTAGTGGCTGCAGATCGTGTACATGTTGCGGCGGTCCAGGTCCCACAGGGGCACTTCCAAGGAACTGGCCAGGGTGTCCACGAGTTGCTCTGCGTCGGCGCGCACGCGCTGTGCCTCGTCAGCGGTCGAGGTATAGGTGTTCCACAGGATAAAGCCCGTGGAAAGAAAGACAATGGCCAGCACCAGGCTGACGGACAGATGGCTGAGCCTGGGCCTGGCGCTCCGGGCTCTGGAGGAACGACTTTCCGTGTGGCGCGTCATTGCTCCAACTCGGGGATGGAGCCGGTGTCACGGCAGCGCTGCAGCGCGGCGTTGAACTCCTTGAGAAGGCGTTCCGAGTCCGGAAAGCTGCGGGAAACTATGAGCGAGAGCTCGTTGTTGCTCAGTTCGTTGGGCAGGGTGTGGAAGTTGTCGGCTTGTTCGGGGAAATAGGTCAGGATGAGGTCCCAGCCCACCCTTTCATTGACCGGGAACAGGTCGATGCGCCCGAGGATGAGTTTTTCGATGCCCTGGATTTCGGTGTTGGTGTAGTCCACGGCCAGGCCGGCGTCTTCAAAGGGCTCCAGGTAGAAATAGCCGCTGACACCGCCGATCCTGACCCCGGCCAAGTCCTCCAGGTCCTCGAACTCGTAGTGTTCTTCCCCGCCCTCTGGAGTGTGGTAAAAGAACAGGGTCCGGGACCTGTGCAAGGGCTCGGAGTACCACACCTCCTGTGCGCGGCTCTCGGTATAGGCGTAGGGAAAGGCTGCCCATACCCGGCCGTTGACCACCGAGTCGTAGCATCGTGTCCAGGGGTAGAAGCGGAACTCGGCTTCCAAGCCCATTTCCTGGATCACAGTGGCGACGCGTTGGGTGAACTCGCCGTAGCCCTCCATCTCCACGGAGGAATAGGGCCGCCACTCGCCCGTGGCCAAGACCAGGGGTTCGGCACTGAGTGTTGCCGCGCCCAAAGACGCAAAGAAAAACGCGCAAACCGCGCCTACCGTATATCCCGCGAATTTGGATATCATGATCGTCCCCCTGGAATGAGTGCTGCCGGACGAACGCAATACGTCCAATTGCCTGTAAAATACATCATTTTGTTGTGGAAATGTAAAGGCCGGGGTGCCCGGCCCCGTCAACAAGCGGCAAGGGCGCGGCTGGGCAAGGCCTCTCCCATGTGCGGGCAGTCGTTCCCCAAGGCCGCGGCGGACGAGATACATACTGCCTCCACGCAGAGG
>QZKZ01000148.1 GCA_004796465.1 Desulfovibrio sp. | reverse complement strand
GTCTTGGGCCTCGCCGGTTTCCCGGGTGTAGGAGAGGAGCCGTTCCCAGAGTTCCTCGCGGCCCAAGCCGGTTTTTCCGGAAAAAAACACGGGGTTGCTGTCCGGCGGCAGGAGCGGCTGCCATTCCCTTTTGCGCACGGCCCGTTCATTCTGCTTGCATTTGTCCGCCTTGGTGAACACGGGAATGATGGCAATGCCTTGATTCATGAGGAATCCGGCCATGTCCCGGTCCAGGGTTTGGGGCGGGTGGCGGGAGTCGATGAGCAGGGCCGTGGCGCGCAGGGCCGGGGTGTTGCTGAGATAACGCTCGATGAGGCGTCCCCAGTGTCCCCGTTCTTTTTTGGAGCGGCGGGCGTAGCCGTAACCCGGCAGGTCCACGAGGTACAACCCCGAGGGCTGGGCCTGGAAAAAATTCACGGAACGGGTTTTTCCTGGGGTGGAGGATATTTTGGCCAGCTTGCGGCGGCCCGCCAAAGTATTGATCAGCGTGGACTTGCCCACGTTGGAGCGCCCGGCCAAGGCGATTTGCGGTTCGTCGAACGCAGGCAATTGCTGGGTTTCATAGGCAGTGACAACGAGATTCAGGGACTGGCGCATGGAAATAAAAGTTGATATATTGGTTTAACAATTCAAGACGATGCGTTGGCACGCCAAAGAGCATGTTCCACTTCGGCAAGATATGTCGTACAACGGCCCTTGGCGAATGCCAAGCCCTCTTTATTGGGAATGCCAAGCCCTCTTTGCTGGGAATGCCAAGCCCTCTTTGCTGGGAATGCCAAGCCCTGCTTTGCTGGGAATGCCAAGCCCTGCGTTGCTGGGAATGCCAAGCCCTGCGTTGCTGGAGTGCTTTGTGGAATAACGAGGAAGGAATCATGGAATACAAGATACTTGTGGTCAACGGCCCCAACCTCGGCCACCTGGGCAAGCGGCAGCCCGAAATCTACGGGTCCCGGTCCATGGAGGACGTGGCCCCCATGGTGGACAACCTGCTCCAGGGCGGCGGGGACAGCGCCCAGTTGACCCTGTTCCAATCCAACAGCGAGGGCGGGATCATCGACCGGCTGGAAACGTCCCGCGAGGACGGGACCCACGGCATTGTGCTCAACGCCGGGGCCTACACCCATACCAGCTTGGCCCTGGCCGATTGTTTGGCCTGGATCGGCGTGCCCTGCGTTGAGGTGCACCTGTCCAACGTCTTGGCCCGGTCCGAGCCCTTGCGCCAAAAAAGTTATATTGGCCGCCATGTTATCGGTGTGATTGCGGGCTTCGGCATCCTGAGCTATGCCCTTGCGGTTCAGGCCTTGGTGCTCCATTTTCAGGACAAGGCGTAATTCAGGAAACGGCGTAACAAGCTGTTCTTTCACCCATATTTGGAGGATGTATGTTTTCGACAACGGATTTTAAAAAAGGGCTGAAAATCGAGATCGACGCCACGCCCTACGAAATCATCGAGTCCCAGCACTACAAGCCGGGCAAGGGCGGGGCCATGGTCCGCACCAAGTTGCGCAACATGCTCAACAACCGGGTCGTGGACAAGACCTTCCGATCCGGCGAAAAAGTGGGCAAGGCGGACATGGAAACCCGCACCATGCAGTTCCTGTACCGCGAAGGCGACGACACCTACGTGTTCATGGACATGACCACCTACGAGCAGATGTCCGTGCCCGAGGAGTCCACCGGCGGCAAGGGCGGCTATCTCAAGGACGGCCAGGAAGCCAAGGTTTTGCTGTACAACGGCTCGCCCCTGGACATCGACATTCCCGCGTCCGTGGTCCTGGAAGTGGTGTCCACCGAGGCCGGGGTCAAGGGCGACACCGTGTCCAGCACCTTGAAACCGGCCAAGCTCGAGACCGGAATCACCATCCAAGTGCCCCTGTTCATTAATGAAGGCGAGATGGTCAAAGTGGACACCCGCTCCGGCGACTACCTGGGCCGGGAATAATCCCGCTGCCATATCAGAGCGATCCCCTATGTAAGGGATCGCCATACGCTAATGCGCAATACACTCAAATCACGGGAAAAAGGGCGTGGCCAACAGCAGGAGTCCACGCCCTTTCTTGCGGACGCGGCCAGCCTGGCCTTGGTTTTGGCTGCGCTGTTTCTGCTGTTGTCCCTGTTTACCTACCATTCCCTGGATCCCACCCTGAACGTGGCCTCCAGCGGTTTGATCCAGAATAGCGGCGGCGCGTTCGG
>QZKZ01000272.1 GCA_004796465.1 Desulfovibrio sp. | reverse complement strand
GACCAAGACTACACCCATGACCAGAGCCCTGCCCGCCATATCCATCATTCTCCCCGTGTTGAACGAGGCCGAAAGCATCAACGAGGTCGTGGCCCATGTCAAGGCGCTGGCTTACGACGGATCGCGCGAGATCATCGTTGTGGACGGCGGCGCGGGCGCGGATACGTTGGCTGGGCTGGTCCACGCCGATGTGCTCGGCCTGACCGCGCCCAAGGGCCGCGCCAAGCAGATGAACCGGGGCGCGGCCATGGCCAGGGGCGACATTTTTCTGTTTTTGCACGCCGACACCCATCTGCCGGAGCAAGCCTTGGGACGTATCGCCCAAACCATGGAAGACTCCGGCGTGGGCGCGGGTGCGTTTCGCCTGGCCTTTGACTCCAACAAACCCTGGTACCGACTGGCCGCCTGGCTGGGCAACCTGCGCAACCAGCTCCTCAAGACGCCCTACGGCGACCAAGCCCAATTCTTCCGGGCCTCCTTGTTCCGGGACATGGGCGGTTTCCCGGATCTGGAGCTCATGGAAGACGTGGCTGTCATGCGCCAGGTGCGGAAACTCGGCCACACCATCGCCTTTGTCCCGGAACCCGTGACCACCTCGACCCGGCGCTACCGCAAGGAAGGTTTTTTGTTTGGTGTTGCCCGCAATTGTGTTTTGCGCTTGCTGTATGGCCTGGGCATGAAACCCGAGAGATTGACCCGCTTTTACCGGGCCCATGGGGAGACCCGATGAATACTCCGTCTGCCATGCTCCTCTTTCTGAAGCTGCCGCAACCCGGCCAAGTCAAGACGCGGTTGGCCAAGGTCCTGGGCGACCAGGAGGCTGCGAGCCTGTACACCCTGTTCGTGGAGGACCTGCTCGTTGCGCTGGACTGCGTCCCAGCCAAGCTGACAGTGTATTGCGCCCCGCAAGAGGGAACGCCTGATGCGGACACCCTTGCGGCGGTCCGCGACTGGCTCGGGCCGGACAGGGATTATCGGCTGCAACAGGGCAGTGACTTGGGCGAACGCATGGCCCATGCCCTGGACACCGCGTTTCAGGAAGGCACGGACCGGGCCGTGCTCATTGGCAGCGATATTCCGGACTTTCCCGCGCCCCTGCTGGCCAAGGCCTTGGACGACCTGCGCCGGATGCCGGTGCTGCTCGGCCCGGCCCTGGACGGCGGGTATTATCTCATTGGTTTCCAGCGCCAGGCCTTTACCCACACGGCCTTCACCAACATCACCTGGAGCCGCCCCAATGTGCTGGACGCCACCCTGACCCGGCTCAAAAGCGCCGGACTCGACGCCGGCTTTCTCCCTCCCTGGAACGATGTGGACGACATCTGGGACCTCAACGCCCTGTACCGGCTCAACCTCGCGGGCTCGTTCGCCCAATCCCGGACCATGGCCGCCCTTGAGGAAAAACAAGAACTCCTGGCCCGCTACGACCTGCACATGGAAATGCCGGGTTGCGGGGAGAGCGTCTAATGCCTTCCCTGCTTACGGTGGACAACCTCGGCAAGCGGTTTACCGGCCGGGAGCGGGAAACCGCGGCCCTGGCCGTGGACCAGGTCTCCTTTACCCTGGAGCAAGGCGAAACCCTTGGTCTGGTGGGGGAATCGGGCTGCGGCAAATCCACCCTGGCCCGGATGATCGTGGGTTTGACCCGGCCCAGTTCAGGCCAAGTTCTCATCCAGGGACGCGAGTTGTGGAATGACAAGTCCGTGGCCCCGCAGCTCAAGCGCGAACTCCCTTCACTGGTCCAACTGGTTTTTCAGGACCCCTATTCCTCGCTCAATCCCCGCCGCTCCATCGGCGCGACCGTGCGTGAGCCCCTGGACATCCATCGTCTGGGAACCCGCTCGGAACGCCGCCAAACCATGGAAACTCTTCTCTCCCAAGTTGGCATTCCTCCTGACCAGGCCTCGCGGTTGCCCCACGAGTTTTCGGGCGGCCAGCGCCAACGCATCGCCATTGCCCGCGCCCTGGTACTGAAACCTCGTTTGCTGGTCTGCGACGAGCCCGTGTCCGCCCTGGACGTGTCCATCCAAGCCCAGATCCTCAATTTGCTGTCCCAACTCAAACTGGAACTGGGCCTGAGCTACCTGTTCATCTCCCACGACCTGGCCGTGGTCGCGCACATGAGCCGGCGGATCATGGTCATGTTTCAGGGCCGAGTGATGGAAACCGGCCCTACTGATCAACTCATCACCGAGCCCTTGCACCCCTACACCCAACTGCTCCTGGACTCCGCTCCTGATCCTTACGAAGTCCTTGCCCGAGAACCCAGTTCCACAGATGCCTCCAACACCCCGGATCTGCTTTTGTCCCATGGAGAGGGGTGCTCCTTCCGGGATCGATGTTCCCATGTCCTTGCCCTGTGCGCTGATCAAGCCCCCGCGTTGCGGGAAATCCAACCCGGCCGTTTCACGGCTTGCCACTGGGCAGCCTCCGCCTGAGACTTGCCAGGCCGCGCCCAGGGCCGCTTCTCGGCACATTCGTCCGCCAAGCCTTGACGTATGCGTAAATCATGCTCACAATAGCATTTACGACGTTTGAGAAGGAGCATGCATGAAAGCGAATTTTTTCCAGGCAGTGGTCGACGTGGCCGAGATCATGAAGTTCGAGAGTTGGCTGCGTTTTTATTTCCTCGTCGAAGAAGACAACACCCTGTACATGCGTTTGTCCGACCAGGCCCAGGAGCGCATCAAGGAAGCTTACCCCCACTTGGCTCCGCTCGTTGAGCAGGTCAAGGACACTGCCGTTACCTACGAAAACTCCGTGAACACGGTCTGCACCTTTGTGGCTTCGTCCCTGGACGGCAGCAAATACGCCATGGGCACGGTGAACGAAGTGTTCGGCAGCCCGGAATTCCAGACCGAGATGCAGCTGTTCCACATCTGGACCCAGGCCCACGAAGACCAGCTTGACCAGGGTTTCGTGGACTTCAACAACTGGAACGAGCTGTTCGAGAAGTGGAAAAACTCTCCCGAGGTCAAGGAGCACCTCAAGAGCCAGGGCAATAACGTCAAGGTCTTGCGCTGCGACAACGAGACCATGCACTAGGCAGGACGCCAAAAATATTCAGGGAGCCCTTCCTGGGAGGGGCTCCCTTTTTTGTACCCGGCAACATCTATTGTGTTGTGGGATATGGCCGGCTTGGCGGAAATCTTCAGGTTCTTGCCCGCTATTCCTCTTCTTGGCTCTGGAGTTCGGCCAGTTCGGTCTGCTTGCTGCTCAGTTCGATTTCCTTGGCCTTGAGCTGTTCCATGGCTTCCTCGTCAGAGCCTGACTTGGCGCGAAGCTCCTCAATCTCTTCTTCCAGTTCCTCGATTTCCTGCTCCAGTTCCTCTATCCGGTCTTCCGTTGTCGAAGACGTGGAACTTTCTTCACCGCCGCCACCTGCGGGGGCCGCGCCGCCAGGTCCGCCCTGGCCACCTGGAGGCGGTCCTCCGGCTTGAGCCATGCCTTCGCCCTTGCCCCCACTCTCTCCCGCGGAAGGCCTTTCACCGTCCATGGCCTCTTCCATGGTCTCTTCCATGGCCTCAAGGTCTTCCTCGCTCAGACCCAAGGCCTCGCTCACCACTTCCTTGATCTCTTGCTTTTGCTCGTCGGTAAGCTCATCCGGGGACATACCCTTGTATTCCGAGAGCTTGGTCTCAAGCAAGGCGCGAGCCTCGTCTGAAAAGTCCACGGTGTCGCCCATGGCGCTGCGCAACTGTTC
>QZKZ01000052.1 GCA_004796465.1 Desulfovibrio sp. | reverse complement strand
GGTCCAGGTACCGCAAATTGAGTTGGGGGTGGGGAAAACGTTCCAGAACAGCCATGATTTCAGGCTTGGGCGCGTCCGTGAGAAAGATGAAGGAACCCAAAATCTTGAAGACAAAGGTCAGGAAGTCGAAAAAGCCGGGTCTGAGCACACTGGTCTCGGCCTGGCTGCGCATCTCTGCTCCGGAACCCGGCAACAGGAACAGCAGGCCGCGCTCCTGGTCCACAAGATCGTTGCCTGCGGCGCAAATGTCCGTCCCTTCCTTGCCCAGGAAGGCCTTTTGCGAGGAGTACCCGCCCCTGAGCTTATCCGTGTCCGTGAGCGTATTGGTGAAATCGCTCAAAAAAAACACGCCCTCCTGGAACTTGGCGAATCCCTGCTCCAGCAGGCGGCGGTTCTCCTCGGGCACGGAGCGGGTCAGGCGGCTTTCTTGCTGGCGGCGGTAGATGGCGAAAAAGTCCATGGCCGAGGTTTGGAGCTTGAACAGCTTCTTGTTGCGCCGGATGTTCTTGCCCGCGCAATGGATGATCTCGTCGACCACAAAGTCGTTGGCCACCTTGACCTGGGCGAAAATAGGGCGGAACAGACGGCGGCTCAGGATGTAATAGGTCTCGTTGCGGTCCGTGCATTCGGTGAACCCGGCCTCGGTGAGCAGATCGTTGAGCGTGGTCTGGTCCAGGTCCGTGGTGATGACCACGTCCTCGCCCTGAGCGCGGACATGGTCGGCGTAGCGCTTGAACGCGGTCTTGAGCGCCTCGAAACCTTTGTCCACGGGCCGCGCCGCCACATAAGACAGCTTGCGCAGGGGGAACTGGTCATAGTCCGGGGTCATGGAGTGCACGAACACGCCGCACAGGGTGTCACCCTCGTAATACAGAATCACTTCCCTGCCGCCCCGAGTCATGAGCGAGGAATACACCTCGGGCGAGGTGTCCGTCTCAATGGGGTTGGTGTTCTTGGGGCTTTGCTGCCAGCGGGTGTAGGCGAAACTGAGGAGTTGGGCCGCTTGCTCCAGTTCCTGGGAGGACAACCTGGCGCCGAGCATGTGGGTGAAGTGGTGCCCGCTCATGGGCGTCTCCGTGTACGGCAGGGTTTCCTACGGGTTCAGCGCGGGGTCATACGTCATTCATCAGTAGAATCCTTGGGTACCATATCTTGGTCCGCAGGGCCAAACCCTCCGCCCCCGGGCGTTTCAATGCGCAAGACATCGCCGGGCAGCACGGACTCGTGGAACTTGCCCGGCAAGGTCCGCCACTGGCCGCCTTGGCAGAGGAGATTTTTTCCAGGCTTGCCCGGTTCGCCGCCTGCGAGCCCTGGAGGCGGAGTTTTCCTCCTTTCCGACAAAACCGTGACCTCGGCGTTGCTTAGAAATTGAATCTCCCTGACCAGGCCGTTGCCCCCGGAAAAGGCGCCCTTGCCTCCGGAATCCCGGCGTACCGAGTACTCGGTGACCATGAAGGGATAGGCGTATTCAAGGGCTTCCACCGGTGTGTTCAGGGTATTGGTCATGTGGGAGTGCACGGCGGATTCGCCGGAAGACACGCCGGTCGCGCCCATGCCCCCGGCCAGGGTCTCGTAGTAGGCAAAGGGCTTGCCCAGGGGGGCGCCGGCGTCTTCAGGGCTGTTGTTTCGGGAGTCGGTGCCGCCCACGGTCACGTTGTTCATGGTGCCTTGGCTTGCCGCTGAGGCCAACTCGGGCCGGGTCCGGCGCAGGGCTTGGGCCAACGCGCCCAGGACCACGTCCACCATGCGCTGGGAAGTCTCCACGTTTCCCGCGGCCACGCTTGCCGGGAACTGGGCGTCCACAATGGAGCCGGGCCGGGTCGTGAGGGTGATGGGCCGCAGCAAGCCGGAATTGGTGGGCACACTGTCGTCCATGAGGCAGCGCAGGCCGTAAAGCACAGCGGACACGGCAATGGCCCGTACCGCGTTGACTCCGCCCCTGGCTTGGGGGCCTGAGCGGGAAAAGTCGAACTCCGCGTTGTCCCCTTGAATACGCAAGCGCAGATGGAGAGGTATTCGTTGGGTTCCCAGGCCATCGTCGTCCAGGTGGTCCTCGTATTCATATTCGCCGTCGGGAATATCGGCAACGGCGCGGCGGGCTGCGGCCTCGCCGTAATCAAGCAGGGCTTGGGCGCAGTCCCGGACAAGGTCCGGGCCGTGCTTGGCCAGGAGGCGGCCCATGCGGCGCACGCCCGTGACGTTGGCCATGACCTGGGCCGCGAAATCCCCTTCCCGCTCCTCCGGGGTCCGCACATTGGCCAGGATCAGGCCCATGATTCCGGCATCGATCTCACCTCCGCGCACCAGCTTGAGCGGCGGAATGATCAGCCCCTCTTGGTACAGGGACGAGGCCAGGGGCATGGAGCCCGGGGACATGCCGCCCACATCAGCGTGGTGGGCGCGGTTGGCCACAAAAAACAACGGGCCGTGCCCCCCGGCGTCATCTGGGGCGAACACAGGAGCCACCAAGGTGATGTCCGGTAAATGGGTGCCCCCGGCAAAGGGGTTGTTGAGCACGGCCATGTCGCCGGGGCCGAGTTCCACAGCCTCCACGGCGCGCTGCACGGACAGGGGCATGGAGCCGAGGTGCACGGGGATGTGCGCGGCCTGGGCGATCATGTTCGCCCGGGTGTCGAACAGGGCGCAGGAAAAATCGCGGCGTTCCTTGATGTTCGGGGAAAAGCCCGTGCGCATGAGGCTCACGCCCATCTCCTCGGCGATTGAGGCGAAGCGGTTCTTGAAGACTTCCAGGAGGATGGGGGAGATGGGCTCTTTGGCAGGCATGGCGTTTTTTTGGGGACGTTTCGAGATCATGGTACGGATCGGCCCGTGAAAACACAAGGTGCATTGCCGCGCAAAAATAGGGGGCCGCAAGGCCCCCTGGATGTTCATACTCTGCGGGCTAAGGACAACTGCTGCCTGAACTGCCCGAACTGCTGGAAGTGCTGCCGGAGTTGTCCGAGCCGCCCTGGGTGGATTGCAGGCTGGTGGGCACCTCGGCATTGCGGTTCTGGCGGGACCCGGCCCCGGCATCCCGGGTCTGGTCCGTGATGGGGGTGGGATTGCCCGTGCCCTCATTGCTCACGTCCACTTGGGTGCCTACCGGGATGTTCACGGAGCCGCCTGTGGCGTCATGGGTGTAGACCACCGGGGTTTGGTCCGAGCCGCTCACGTGGGCTTGGGTTTCCCGGGTCACGTTGTTCCTGCCGTTCCCCAGGGCGGGCAGGAAATTGCCCAGTACGCCCCGGGCCGCATGTTTTTCCTCCAAGCTCATGTTCTCGGGATCGCGGAACCACCTGGCCAATTGCATGGCGATCTCGCCGTTGGGATTGGAGCCGCCGCCGTGCACGGACAGGGTCTGGGTGCCCCGGATGCCGATCAAGCCCAGGGGGGTGTCCAGTTGGAATCCATTGGGATTCCTGTCCACAATGCCGCCGCTGATGTAGCGGAACACGCCTGCCCCGGCGCTCATGTCCAGGAGGTTGTCCTGGTCGCGATCGTAGTCGTAGACCAAGTTGTTAATGAGCAGTTCGCTTTCCGCGCCCAGAACCAGGACCGAGCCGTCCAGGAACATGATCTGGACCTTGGCTCCGTATCCCGTGACCAGGGTGTCGCCCGCGAAAACCGCGCCGCGTATTCCAAGGGCGCGGCATTCCTCCTGGTGGTTCCAGCGTTTGACTTTATTGGTGGTGTTGATGGCCACGACGTCGCCCGCGATCTCCTGGACATAGCCCACGGGATCGGGCTCGTAGCCCGCATGGGCCGAAGCGCTGACAAGGAAGAACCCGGCCAGGGCCAGAATCAAGATGAATATGCGTTGGGTCATGGGCACCTCTTGCAGTGTTGTTGGTGAAAGTATGGAGAGTAACTATACCTCAGCTGCCAGGACCTGTCACGGTAAGAACCAAGTCCCGGGGAAACAGGGATATTGGCGGGCATGAAAAAAGGGGCCGTGCGGCCCCTTTGTGGATGTGTGTCGCCGGACCGGCGACAGAGTGTTACCATCAGCCTCCCGAGCTTTCGGAGCTGCGGTCGGACGCGCCCTGGGTACCCCGTAAGGGGCCTGGCACTTCCACGTCCCGCGCGGGCCGGGAGCCCGCACCCTGGCTGAGGACCTCGTCGGCTATGGGCGCTGGGTCGCTGGAACCCCTGTCGCGGTCGGTTGTGAGCATTTCATTGATCATGACTTCCACCTTCTTGCCGGTTGCGTCAAAGGTGTAGATCACGGGCGCGCGTTCAACGCCGCGGATGTGCCCCAAGATCTCCTGGGTCACGGCGTCCCTGCCGGTCCCCAATTGGGGCAGGGTCTGGTCCAGGACTTGCCGCGCCGCGCGTTTTTCTTCAATGGCCATGTCCTCGGGGTCGCGAAAAATATCAGCCAATTCCTGGACAATGGGGCCGTTGGGGTTGTTGGCGCACTGGTGGATGGACAGGATCTCCGTGCCCCGGATGCCGATCATCCCCAAGGGCGTGTCCAGTTCAAAGGCTTCGGTGTTCCTTCTCACGATGCCGCCGCTTACGTAGCGGAACACGCCTGCTCCGGCCTCAAGGTTGATGAGGTTGGCGTCGTCGTCTTCATAGTCGTAGACCAGTTCGTTGAGCACCATGTCGCTTTCCGGGCCCAAGACCAGAATGGAGCCGTCCAGGAACATGATCTGGATTTTGGCGTCATATCCCGTGACAATGGTGTCTTCCAGAAACACAGGATCGCGTTGGCCCAGAGCGCGGCACTCTTCCTGGTGGTTCCAGCGCTTGACCTTGTTATTGGAGTTGATGGCGATGATGTCGCCCTGGGTGGTTTGCACATAGCCGATGGGGTCGGGATCGTAGCCTGCCCACGCGGGTGCGCCGAGTAATACAAGTGAGACCAGGACAAGGAAGGTCAGAGCAAGTGGATGTTTCATGGTCTACCTCGTGAGGTGCGCTCCCGCGCCGCACGGATTGGAAGCGCAGTTTTCAAATAACGGACACGCCCGTAGTCATGGTTTCAGGTCAGAGCGTATCCACTGATCAGGGATGTTGGGTACTGCCTCGGCCGCTGCTGGGCGGGTCTCCAAGAGACCGGAAATTGCCGCCATGGCCCGAGGAACCTGTGCTGTCGGCACCACCCTGGGTCGAACGCAAGGGCCCCGGGACCTCAAGGTTCCAGTCAGGCCTTGAAGACGCTCCGTTCCGCAAGGTATCCTCACTGACCGGCGTCATGCTCCCGGGGCCTTGGTCCCGGACCACGGTGATCTCATAGCCGATATCCAGGGCCAGCCATTGGCCGGTGAGGTCAAAGGTGTAGTAGATGGGCGTATTGGCCACGCCGTGGATGTGGGCAATGGTTTCGTGGCTCACGCCGAAAAGGGCCTGGCGTAATATGGGCAGTTGTTGGGCCAGGACTTCCCGCGCCGCGTGTTTTTGCTGCATGCTCATGGATTCGGGGTCCGCGAACAGGGCGGCGAGTTGGGCGGCCATGGGGCCGCAGGGATTGTCCGGGCCGTGATTGTTGGCCAGAACCTCGGTGCCCCGGATGCCGATCAGGCCCAGGGGCGTATCCAGTTCAAAGGCCAAAGGATTGCGTTCCACGATACCGCCGCTCACGTAGCGGAAAAAACCAGGCCCCAGGTCAAAGGAGAGCCGGTTCTCCCCGTCGAATTCATAGTCATACACGAATTCGTTGAGCGAGACTTGGCTTTCCTGGCCCAGGACGAGCAGAGCCCCGTCCAGGAGCATGATCTGGGTCCTGGAATCATTTCCCGTGACCAGCAAGTCGCCGATGAACACGGGATCGCCCTTGGCCAGTGCTCGGCATTCCTCCTGGTGGTTCCAGCGTTTGACCAGGCGGTCCTGGTTGATGGCCACCACATCGC
>QZKZ01000243.1 GCA_004796465.1 Desulfovibrio sp. | reverse complement strand
GGACGAACTGGTGTCCATTGCCGAGACCTTTACCGACCTGGACATGTTCCTGGCCAACGTGAGCCTGGACCCACCGGACAGCGACACCCGTGGTGACGCGGCCAAGGGGGCAGTTACCCTGTCCACGGTGCATTCCGCCAAAGGCCTGGAATGGTCGGCTGTACTGATCATTGATTTGGTGGAGGACCGGTTCCCTTCCCGCCATGCCTTGGCCCGCGACGAAGATTATGAGGAAGAGCGCCGCCTGCTCTATGTGGCCTGCACTCGCGCCAAGGACTCCCTTTCCTTATTTTCTCCCTTGGCCATGTATATGAGGGGGCGGGAGAGTTCCGAACCGACCCGGCCCAGTCCATTTCTCGGCGACCTCAATGATTCTTTATATGAAGAATACATGGAAAATTACGGCGGATACTTGTCGCGCCGCGCAACAGGGCATGCCACTCCCTTTTCCGGGCGAGGTCCGGTAGCGCCTCCTCGCTCCAGGGAAGAGGACACGCCTGAACCCTCCGGCAACTCGAAAAAGACGACTAAGCTCGGCCACTGCACGCACAAGATATTTGGCCGCGGAAAAATCGTGGAAATCCTTTCACAGGACAAGTACCGCGTGCATTTTCCAGGTTTTGGCCTCAAGGTGATCTTGGCCGACTACCTGAGCCTGGAAGAGTGATTGTTCCCGTGAACCTTGAATTGTCACCGGCTTGTCTCTTGATGTAGCCATACATCCGATGTAAGGGTGTTGAGCTGACCCCAATGCAGGCCGGTCCTTCACCCGGCCCGGTATTCGGCAGACCCGGATGCCGCTGTTCACGACCGAGCTTTATCTTGCTTAAGGGAGCCTGATTCATGGAAAAAGCCATTAAAATTCTCTACCCCATTGCCGGCTTTGTGTATGCGCTGGTCATGTACAGCGCGAACCTGAACATCATCCACTACTTTGATTTTCCAGAAGAAAACTTTCCTATAGCAACCAAGGCCATTTTTTGGGGATTTCATTTACTCATCCCGGCCTTTGCCATCGCGGTCCTGGATAAATTCCGCATCCTCATGGAGTACGACGAAGACACCAACATCGTGAACGTGCTGTTGGAATCCATTGCTTGGATTTTTCCCTCATCATTCCGCTGTTTCGCCTGGGGCGCGGTGATCATCGTGATTAACCTCATTATGCGCCATACCGTTGAAATGCACTTTATTGAACCTGTTTTGAATGACTGGCCCTTTGACATGACCGTGCCGGACCTTATTTTCAACCCGGCTTACTAAATAGTTCCTATTGGGCGGCTCGTCCCACGAGCCGCCCATTTTTCTTTCATCATTGCCGTACTCGCTGCTCATTTCGATCGCTATGGACATGCACCTCACCGCCATCGGCCGCGTTCGTTCCAGCATCGGCTCCCGGGCCGAGAGCCCCAAGATGGAGCATGAAGGCGCTCCAGATGCCTGGATCGACATTGATCCTGCTTTTGCCCCTGCTTTGGACACCTTGGCCGAGGGTCAAGAAATTATCGTGTTCACTTGGCTTCATTTGTCCGATCGGGGATATCTCCAGGTCCACCCCCGAGGGGACGTAACACGCCCCAAAAAGGGCGTGTTCAACACACGATCTCCTGACCGGCCCAACCCCATCGGCATGCACCGCGTCCGCATCTTGGCCCGCAAAGCGCACCAAGCCCTGCATGTCTATCCCCTGGAAGCCCTGGACGGTACGCCTGTCATTGACATTAAGCCCGTGGCCCGCCGCTCCGGCTCTTCCCAGGAACAAGATTTCGTGGATTGGGGACCATCCATCCCCTGGGAGCAAGCCACGGCCATGCGTGATCTTCTTGCCCGGTCCGTTGCTTCTGGGCTGCTTGCGGGAGTGCATGGCAATGCCAGTATCCGCCACGGCCACACCGTGATTATGACCTGCCGTGGCACGGCCAAGGGCCGCTTGGCGCCAGGAGATCTCACCGCCCTTGACCTTGAATCCGGCAAACGTCTCAGCCCGGGCAGGCCTTCGTCTGAGGCTCCCATGCATTTGGCCTTGTACGATGCTTTTGAATCCGTGGGCGCTGTGCTCCATACCCATCCACCCCATGTGTTGGCCCTTGAACTTACAGTTGGCCAAGACGGTTTTTTGAACCTTCCGCTTTTTGAAGCTCCGGTTTGGCGTGACTCCATCTGCTTTGTCCCCGAGCTGCAACCCGGTTCCGAAGCCATGGCCCAAGCCGTGGCTGAAGCAGCGACACAAGCCGCCGCCAGACAAGGAGCTTGCCGCGCCGCCATACTCAGCCGCCACGGCATGGTGGTTTGGGGAGAAACCCTGAGCGAGGCGGTCAACACAACCGAAACCATTGAGGCTTTGGCCCGGATTCAGCTTCTCGCCAAGGACTCGCCTTTTTCCCAATACTCTGCTTCCTGGCCGAACACCCCCTTTTCAGCATGACTTCTTGTTACGGATGGACCGGGAAATACGCTCGCATTGACGCTACGGACCAGAGCGTTCAAGTGCTGGAGACGCCTGAACCGCTACGCCTCGACTATCTCGGCGGCAGGGGCATGGCAGGCGCTCTGCTCCGTCCCCACACCACTCTTGCTTATGATCATCCTGACATGCCTTTGCTGGTATTCACTGGACCGCTGACCGCTACCGTGGCCCCCACTTCCGGCCGTTCCGTTATCATGTCCCGCTCGCCGCTGACAGGTGCGGTGGGCGACTCCTCTGTTGGCGGCAAGCTTGGCACTCGGCTCAAGCGTGCGGGCTGGGACGGGCTCATGATTACCGGTAAAGCCCATGGGTTGTGCGGCATTGAAATTGACGACAACACTATTACCTTTGTTGACGCCAAGGAACTGGCCGGTTCGACTACCCACAAGGTCCTGGCCCATGTAAGCAAGAGGTTGGGAACCAAGGCCACGGTCCTGTCCATTGGCCCGGCTGCGGAATCCGGCGTGCGCTTTGCTGGACTGGGCGTGGACAGCCACCATGCCGCCGGCCGTGTCGGTTTGGGCCTGAGTTTTGCCGCTAAGAACATTAAATACATCGCCATCCAGGGCAGCGGCAAAATCGCGGTGCACGACTTGGCCATGATCAAAGCCGCCCGCGAGGACATCTTTCGGCTGACAGCCGCCTCGCCCGTGCTCATGGGCGAATTCGGCTTTACGTGCGCGGGCACGGGCACCCTTTACGACCTTATGGACAGCCGGGCCATGATGCCCACGGACAACTTCCAGCGCACCCGCTTTGAACACGCGGCCACACTCAATGCCCACGCCTTTGCCAAGCGCTACAAGCCCCGCCGCCACGGCTGTTTGGGGTGCCACATCCTGTGCAAGAAGATCGCAGAGGACGGCCGCTCCATGCCGGAATTCGAGACCATGTCCCACTTCACCGCGCTCATCGGGTCCCATGACCAGGAACTGGTCGTGGCGGCCAATGACCTGTGCAACAAGCTGGGCATGGACACTATTTCCGCTGCCTCGGCTCTGGCCTGCCATGCGGAAGTCACTCAAACCAAGCTTACTCCGGAAGCTGTCCTCTCACTGCTCCGGGATATGGCGTCTGGACATGGGGCAGGGCAGGAATTGGCCCAAGGCGCAACTGAGTATGCCCGCTCCCAAGGACGGCCCCAGGCCGCCATGGCGGTCAAGGGTCTCGATCTGCCCGCGTATGATCCCCGTGGAGCATACGGCATGGCTCTGGCTTATTCAGTGGCCACGCGCGGTGGCTGTCATTTACGAGCCTATCCCGTGAGCCACGAGATCCTGCGCAAGCCTGTGGCCACGGACCGCTTCAGTTTCAGCGGCAAGGCCCGGATCATCAAAATCGCCGAGGATGTGAACGCGGTCATTGATTCCCTCATTGCCTGCAAGTTCGTGTTTTTTGCGGCCAGCCTTGAAGAATATGCTCGGGCGCTCACAGGAGCCACGGGCATGGAAACCACGGCCCATGACCTGCTGAGAGCCGGCGAGCGCATAGTGCTTAATGAACGGGCCATCAATGCCGAGAACGGATTTAGCGCCAAGCATGACGACCTGCCCCCACGCTTCTTTCAGGAATCCGGTTCAGGCGACGCGACTCTTCATATACCCCCACTTGACCGCTCAGCCTTTCTCTCCGCCCGGCACAACTATTACCAGGTGCGCGGCTGCGATTCCCATGGTATTC
>QZKZ01000017.1 GCA_004796465.1 Desulfovibrio sp. | reverse complement strand
GCCGTGGACAATGGCCGCAGGGTTGTGGGAGTGGATATATCCTTGGACAGCATGTCCAATTTCCTTGAAGAGCAGCGGTTGTTGCCGGGCAGTGAAGCATTCCTGTTTCAAGCCAACGGCGATGTGACCGCGCAAGTGGTTGAGGAAATCGGGGGGGGAACGGCCGAGGACTCGCCAACGGTCGAGCTAACAGTCGAGGAACTGGAATTCCTGGCCGAACATCCGGTTATTAGGGCCTCGAACGAGTTGGACTGGCCCCCTTTTGATTTCGCCCTGAGCGGTAACCCCAGGGGCTATTCCGTGGATTTGCTGGACATGCTGGCCGCCCGCGTCGGCCTCAAGGTCCAGTACGTCAACGGCTATGACTGGAACGGGCTGGTTGAACTCTTTGAACAGGGCGACCTGGACCTGTTGCATTCTCTTTTCAGAACATCGGAAAGAGAGGAATTGGGGATTTTCACCCCGGCGTATCTCCCCATGCCGCAGGTTTTCGCAACAAGATCCGGCAGCATGCCCGCCCCAACGCTTGAGAGCCTCAAGGGCAGGGTCGTGGCAATCCCCGAGGGTTGGGCCACGGATGCCTATCTGCAAGCGCATCATCCCGAGGTTGAGCTTCTGCATGTTTCCACGACTTTGGAGGCCTTGCGCGCTGTTCAGGATGGAGAAGCGGACGCCACGCTGGATAGTTCGCCAGTGCTCCATTACCTGAGAACGGTCTATTTCCTGGACGACATTGAGTTCAGCCAGACCATCCCCGAACTGTCGGGTGTTGGTTCCGATGGCCTGCACTTCCTTGTCCAGCCCGACACGCCCGAGCTGGCGAGCATCCTGGAAAAAGCCATGGCCACCTTGACAGAAGAGGACTTGGAGAATCTCGACAAGAAGTGGCTCAGCTTGGAACCCTTTGAGCAAACGGATGATGAACAGGTTCTTTCGGGCTCGCTGCCCCATCCCGAGTTTTTTGAACTGATCGAGACCCTTGGCGCGGAGGGCGACCTGGGCACCATGACCATCAACGGTCAAGAGTATTTCGGCTATGTGGCCCGTCTTCGCTCGGTGTATGGTCAGGATGAGTTTCTTGGTTTCCTTGTCCCGGTTTCGGAAACGCTCAAACCTTACATGGCTCAAGTCCGCTACTCCTTTATCGTCACACTGAGCCTTTTATTTTTGCTGATCCCCGTGGTTTGGTACAGCTCGGTGCTCATTGTCCGGCCCATCAAGGCGTTGACGCGTGAGAGCATCAAGGTCAAAGAGCGGCGCTATGATGAGGTCGGCCCCGTGGAAAGCCGTATCACCGAGATCGTGGACCTCTCCACGGCCATGGTGTCCATGTCCTCCTCCATCCAGCAGTACGAACAAAGCCTTCACGACCTCATGGAGTCCTTCATCAGGCTTATCGCCACGGCCATTGACCACAAGTCGCCTTACACTGGAGGGCACTGCGAACGGGTGCCAAAGTTGGCCATCATGATCGCCGAGGCCGCCAGCAATTGTGAACACGGCCCATTTGCCGACTTTACGTTCAAAACCAAGGACGAATGGCGCGAGTTCAGCGTGGCCGCATGGCTGCATGACTGCGGCAAGGTGACCACGCCCGAGCACGTGGTGGACAAAGCCACCAAGCTGGAAACGATATACAACCGCATCCACGAAGTGCGTATGCGCTTCGAGGTATTGCTCAGGGATGCGGAGATCGACTACTGGCGCAAACGGATAGAATCAGACCGAGATGAAGAGAGCCTTCTTGAAGAGCTGCAGAGCAAACAGGAAGAGATCAAGGATGATTTCACCTTTATCGCGGAGTGCAACCTGGGCGGCGAATTCATGGATCAGGACAAGATCGAGAGGGTGCATGAGATCGCCAGGAAAACATGGATCCGCCATTTGGATAATCGCTTGGGTCTGGGCCATTTGGAGGTGGAGCGCTACTCCAAGAAAGCTTCGGACCTGCCGCGCGAGGAACACCTGCTCTCGGACCGGCCCGAACATATATTCGAACGCCGTGAGTTCAATTCCCAGGGGGATTCGCTCATTGATTTCGCCATGGACACCCCGGAACATCATTACAATCTGGGAGAAATCTACAATTTGTGTATCAAGCGGGGCACCTTGACCGCAGAGGAGCGGTACAAAATCAACGAACACATCATCGCGACCATTCGCATGCTGGAGAAACTGCCCTACCCCAACAACATGACTCGAATCCCCGAATATGCGGGGTCGCACCACGAAACGCTCATCGGTACGGGATACCCGAAAAAGCTCAAGGCCGAGGAAATCTCCTTGCCCGGCCGCATTCTTGCCGTGTCTGACGTGTTCGAGGCGCTGACCGCCAAGGACCGGCCCTATAAAAAGGCGAAAAAATTGAGCGAGGCCGTGCAGATTCTCAGCACAATGGTCAGGGACCAACACCTGGACGCGGATGTGTTCAAGCTGTTCCTGGAAACCGGGCTGTACAAAAAGTACGCGGAGCGCTTCCTGCTCCACGACCAAATTGATGAGGTAGATGTGGCGAGCTATCTGGAAAACATGTCCTGAGCCGGCCATACTCCCCCCTATTCCAGGAAAGGGCGGACAGTAAGGGACTTGAAAGTTTCGTTGATGGTGACGGCCTTGTCGATGTCCACAGGATTCCCTGACTCGTCCAAACACTCCATGTGTGTTTCAATCGTCAACTCAAGGGTGAACGGCCCCTCGGAGTCCTTGGGTTTAGCCAGAATCATGTAAGGGCCCACGCGCATGCCGCCCAGGTTGGGGTTGACCTCTTGGCCGATGCGCATGGCAAAGCCCGACTCGTTCAACTCCAGCCCCTGGGCAACCCACTGGGCAACAGCGGGTTGTTGCTCGAGCAGGGGCCACAGCTGGTCCACATGAAAAGAGCCCCCGGCCCAAGCCGGCAAGGCCATGAGTGTGGCAAGTACGGGTAAGGCCAAGCAAAACAACGGTCTTTTCAGCATCAAAAGCGCTCCTTGTTTGGTGTTTCGCTCGGAAGCGAATTTTCCTCTAAGGCTTGATGAGGTGTTTACAGGAAACCGGTGCATTCCCACGATGGAGAGCTGGCCGACCAGGACAAGGGATGACCGGGTGGGCAGCACGGCTGAGCCCTATTGTACTCCAAGCTCCACCCTTTGATCAATTTCCGCGTCCCCGCGGTTTTCATGCCTCAAGCAGTAGGGAGGTGTGTTTGTTTATGGATCAGGGCATCCTTTGAGGAGGCGTATTGTTTGCTCATGGAGGGTTATGTGATAGTCGTAAAGGGTCCCTTGGCATGCCTTTTTCCAGCAAGGAGCAAGTATGTCTCTTGGCAGCAAGGTTTTGGCCACCCTTTGCATCATCTTTTTTCTGTACCTGACCCTGGAAGCGTCTTTACAACGCTTTGTCACGGGCCCCAGTTTCAAGGAGCTGGAGGAGGCCGAGGCGCTTCGGGACATGAAGCGCGTGCTTACTTCGCTGGATACCGAAATGGAACACCTCGACACCTTGTGTTGGGACTGGTCGGCCTGGGACGACACCTACGCTTTTGTCGCCGACCGCAACGAGGAATTTGTCAGTTCAAACCTTGAGTTCACCACGTTCCGGGACAGCAATACATCTATGATCTGCATCCTGGATACGGACAACAGAGTTGTTTTCGGAAGGGCCTACGACTTGGCGACCAACGAAAGGATCTTGCCGTTCCTGATCCCTGAAAGCGGCCAATTTCCAGAGACAAAACTCATTCCGGAATCTGGCCCGCAAGACAGGGTCCTCACCATAATCTCGACCCATCAGGGCCCCATGCTTGTGGCTGCGCGGCCCATCTTGACCTCCCTTGACCAGGGCCCGAGCCGGGGCACCCTGCTCATGGGCCGGTTTCTCAATCGCGATTTGGCCGAGACCATTGCGTTGTCCTCGCAAGTGGATGTGCATTTCCTGGCGGCCACGCCCCCAGCTCTGGATGCCTTGTCATTTCACAGCACTTCGTTCAGGGAAGTGGGCAATTTGCGATTGACCGAGCCCCTTCTGGCCACAGGCGGCCAGGAGGAATTGCTGCAAATATCCACCGTGCTTGTGGATCAAGATTCAACCCCGGTGGTTCGCGTTACCGCCTTTATCGAGCGGAACATCACGCTGAAGGGCAAGCAAGCCTTGCGCTTGACCTTCCTCACCGCGGTGGCCGGGGGGGCTTTCATGATCATGGGCATGGCCCTGCTCATCCATATGGGCATCATCAAGCCGGTCCAGATCCTCACCAATCATGTGGAGCAGGCGGGTCAGGGGCAGGACAAGGCCTTCACTCCCTTTCATCGCAGGGATGAACTCGGCATCTTGTCCAGGGAGTATGCCAAGATGCAGCAGCGGATCCTTGACAGGTCCAAGGCGCTCAAGGAAAGCGAAGCCCATCTTCAGGCTGTTCTGGACTCCATCCAGGCCGGTATCCTCATTGTGGACGAGGAAACCGGAATATTAACGGACATGAACACTTTTGCCGTGAATTTTTTCGGGAAGAAGCGGGAGGAAATGATTGGTAATATTTGCAGCCTGTTGGTCAAGGGGTTGTCCCTGGCGTCATGTCCGTTTTGTTCGAGTTCCGATTCCCAACCCGTGGAGGTGGACCTTTCCAGGGAGGGCAGGCCCCGTCATATCCTGAAGGCGGCAACGCCCCTTAGCCGCGGGGGACGCAAATACTCCTTGCAAAGCTTTGTGGACATCACCCTGCGCAAGGAAGCGGAGAAGCGAGTTCGGGACCTCAGCAGGGACCTGATCCGCGCCCAAGAGGACGAACGGGGGCGAATATCGCGCGATCTCCATGACAATCTCGCGCAAAACCTCAACTCCGTGGGCATAGCCCTGCAAACCTTGTTCGACGATACAAACGAAACCACGGACGAACGAATGGCCAAGACCTCACGCTTGGTGCAGGTGTTGAACGACTCCATCAGCGAGGTCCGTGATCTGTCGTATTATCTTCACCCGCCGGAGATCGATCGCAAGGGGCTTGTTGCGGCCCTGTCCGCCTTTTGCCGGGAGCTTTCGGAAAAACATGCCTTGGTGTTCGAATTTCACCACCAGGGGCCGGAGCCCCAACATCTGGACAAGGAAGTCGCCATCAATGTGTTTCGGTTGGCTCAAGAAGCCTTGAACAACGCCATCCGGCACGCGGAAGCCGGCAAGGTCGTTGTGAGCTGCAGTATCGCGGACAAGTTCCTGCGGCTCAGCATTAGTGACAACGGCAAGGGGTTTGATGTGGAGTCGCCCAGTATTAATGCAGGTAAAAAGCGCCACATGGGCTTGCAAAGCATGAGGGAACGCGCTGAGATTCTTGGCGGCATCCTGGAAATTACCTCATCGCCGGAACAAGGGACCGTCATAGTGGCCCAGGTTCCAATATAGGGAGCGGGAAGCATGCAGCAAACCTTGAGCGTCCTCATAGTGGACGACCATCCATTGACTCGGGAAGGCCTTATATCCGTGCTCAAGCGTGATCCCAAACTGACCTTGGCAGGGGAGGCCGGGTCCGGCGAAGAGTGCCGCAAGAAGATGGCGTCCTTGCAGCCGGACATGGTGCTCATGGACGTTACCCTGCCGGACGTCAACGGCATTGACTTGGCCCGGGAACTTCTTGGGCGTACTCCCAAGCTCAAGGTCGTCATGGTCTCCATGCACTCGAAAATGGAATACGTTGCCCAAGCTTTTGAAGCCGGAGCCAAGGGCTACGTGGTTAAAGGCTCTCCCGCTGAAAGGATTCTGGAAGGTTTGCGCGCCGCGGCTCGAGACGAACCCTATCTGGATAGCGCCATTTCCCCGGACATTGTCATGCGCTTGCTGGGTCAGGACTCGGCCAAGGAAAAGCCGGGCGCGGGCGTGGACAACCTTTCCGAACGGGAGACCGAGGTGCTGGTGTTGTTGGCCCAAGGGCTCAGTACCAAGGAAGCCGCTGATAAGCTTTTCATCAGCCCGAAAACAGTGGAAGGGCATCGGGCCAAGATCATGGCAAAATATGATCTGCATACCCCCGTGGACTTGGTTCGCTTGGCCCTGCGTTTGGAGCTCATCGACCTGAACGGGTAACTTCCCTGCTTTTCTTCCCTGTCTCCACGAGGAAAAACCTTGACGGCGCCAGGGTTTTTCTTTCCTGAATTCCCGCTGTTTCCTTCTAGTCTAAATCCTGTGGCCTCCTTACCATCTTAAGGTAGGGAGGCTGTTTCACGCCGTACAGATTGCCTCGGCGCAACGGCCTCCCAAAGGCAGGACAATGACGGGGGGCGAGACATGGTGGATTCCATTCAAGTGCTTATCGTGGACGATCATCCATTGACCCGTGAAGGCTTGATAGCCGTGCTCAAGCGGGACGAGGCCTTTAAGGTGTGCGGCGAAGCGGGCACCGGTGAGGAGTGTTTGAGCATGACGGCCAAGCTTGAGCCGGATGTGGTGTTGCTGGACATTACCCTGCCGGATGTCAGCGGCTTCGACCTGGCGAGGCAGCTCCTGTCCCAAAGACCGGAGCTCAAGATCATGGCCATTTCCATGCACAGCAAGATGGAATACCTGACCCAGGCCTTCCAGGCCGGGATATTGGGATACGTGGTCAAGGGGTCGCCCGCGCAACAGATTCTGGAGGGAGTCAGAACGGTTGCCCGTGGCGAGTACTACCTTGACAGTTCCATTTCGCCCAAGGTGGTGCGCAAATTGACTTCACCTTCTTCCCAATCCGAACCGTCCATCCACGAAGGACCCCAAGAGTTGTCCCGGCGCGAGGTAGAGGTTTTGGTGTTGCTGGCTGAAGGCCTTTCAACCCGTGATGTGAGCGAGAGGCTGTTCATCAGCCCCAAGACGGTCGAGGGCCACAGAACCCGCATCATGAAGAAGCTGGATTTGCATACGCCGGTGGACTTGGTTCGTTACGCGGCCAAGGCCGGATTGATTGATTTGAAAAGCAGCTAGGGGAGCAGGGATTTTCCTTGGGAGGGCCAAGCCTAACCCTCAATACGGAACAAGGGAAAATCTCCTGCAAAAGTAGCCGAAGCCCTGTGGTTCAGGGCGGTTGCAAGGCTTATATTATTTATAAGCTGAGTACCAGGGGGTATGAGCTCCTGGAAAGCGAGGCAAGGCCATGGAAACAGGAATACTTCATTTGCACGGGAAGGCAGGACGCGCGATTGAGCCGAACGGATGGTCGCTCATCGAGCTCATTGTTGTTCTTGTGATTCTCGGCATTTTGGCGGCAGCCGTGGGCGTCACCACGAGCGACTCCGACACCACTGACGGCGTCCAAGCCGAGGTCCTTCGGACCCACATCCGCTACGCCCAATCCATGGCCATGAAAAACGGCGAAACATGGGGCATCTCCATGTCAGCGTCATCCTACTTCGTTTTTTCCGGCACCATGGGCAACAGGGAAACCGTGCCCGGTACCGAAGCCGATATCATCAGCGTTTCCTCCATCACCAATCCCATTACCGTTTATTATGACGAATACGGACGCCCCTTCCAAGATTTAGCGCTGTCTTCCCCGTACTCCTCAACCAATTTCAGTGTGGGGTCTTATCAAATCACCCTCACCCAAGAAACGGGGTATGTACAATGAGGAAAACACACTCCCAATCCGGTCTAACGATCCTGGAAGTCATCGTTACGGTAGTCATTTTTGGTTTTGTCAGCTCCATGCTCTTGGCGCTGATGGGACCCCAGGTGATTGAAAGCCATTCCTCGGTGTATATCGCCCGCAACTCCGTTCTTGTGGAAGAGCGCATGGAGCAAGTCACGTCCCGCTATATCCAACTCGTCAACAGCAATACTCCCCTCTCCGCGATCACCACCCTGGAATCTGAAATCAACAACGGGAACTTTACTGACGCCAATTGCCAAACCACCGTGCTTACCGACCCGGTTTATGCGAGCCAAGACAGCGATAGCGACGACTTGCTGCTCGTCCAGATTACATCGGTGGCTGATGATGGCGGACATTCGTTGATCAACCTCTTCACCAGTTCCAGGACAACGAGCTTGCCCCTGGAAATATACTGAGGGGAGGGTCGACATGCGCAAGTCAAACGGATTCACCCTGGTGGAAATGATAGTGGCCCTGGCCATTTTCGGGATTCTTGCCATGGGCTTTGCCGGTCTGCTGCAGCTTGGCGTGAGGGGCTACGCCTCCTCCACCACCAACTCCGCACAAGCCCTTATCGCCCAGATCGCTTTTGACCGCATTTCCATGGAACTGAAGAACATTGATCCCTACTCAACAATCACGCTTGTCCAAGCGGGCAGCGATATCTCGATCCAGTATGTGAACTCCCGTGTTGACTCCTCGGGCGCTACCCGGACGATCTTTTACGATGACTCCGAAGGACGCATATCCATCAACGGGTTTGTCCTGGTGGAGGATCTGGACAGCAACTCCTTCCAGCTCAGCGTGAACACCAATGACATGAACAACGACGGCGACTCCACCAACGAGGTGAGCGATATATTTTTGAGTTTCAGGAACAGCGACAACACCGTGACCATGAGTGGGCGGATATATCCCAGGGCTATTGCGGAATATTCAGGTCCCTAACAGCCCGGAAAGGATTCAGGAGACGAGGAGAAGATTATGTTTCCCTCAGGAAGAAGGATAGCCAAACGATTGGGTCTTGGCACGGAATCAGGCCAACGCGGCGCTTCCCTGCTTTTCTTTGTTGTGGCGCTCGTTATCTTGGGCATCCTGGCCTCGGGAATGGCCTCCATGTTCAGGGCTTCGGTGCGCAATGTTTCCTCGCCCAACTACAATAAGCGCTCCCACTACATGGCCGAATCCGGCATTCGCTACGCCTTGAGCGAGCTGCGGGAATCCACGGACATCATCGCCACGGTGACCCGGCTCAACAGCGGGAACTACACGGTTGACGATGAAGATCTGTTCGACTTGACCGTGTCCACCCTGGGCATGCTCCAGGCCGAGCAGGACATCGGTCCGGGAGTCAAGATCGGCAACTTTGGCTCGGACACGGGCGTACCCGATGATTTCTGCGATTTGGTGCCTGACAAAGTCGCTGACTCCCCAGTCGCCGGAGACCAACTGCACTTGGTGTTTTCGGGTTCCGTGGGCAAGCCCAATGAACTGGACTTCAACCAGGTGGATGCCTGTACCTATCTCGGCAACGGCGTCATCCAGTTCGATCTGCAGAACTCCATGGATATCGTGGAAGACGACTACGTTTACATGGCTGCGGCGTTCGACGATTCCCCCAGTATGTCCATCGGCACGGGCGACACCATCCAGGTGGGCTGGGCGGCCCGGCGCTTTCCCCCCAACCATGGGGCGTTGTATGCCTATGATAAGGGCGAGAAGAAGCAGGTGGAGATCTTTTACGACGAGATCGTGTGCGACGACGCAGCCCAGGATTGCTGGATGACCATCTCCCTCAACCAGCCTGAGCCTGCGGACTGGCCCCTCAACGGCCTGTCCTCGGACACCTTCTTCGTGCTCAACTCCAACAACTATGGCAACTATTGGATCACTTCCACCGGCTATTCCGGACCTGACGACACGGACACCATCATCAGCCTGAACGCCATTGCCTCAAACTATCTCGGCGGCACGTCGGATCCCGACGAGACAGGCGACCACGCGCCCTATATCCTGTCCATCGGCGGTGGGTGGCCGGAGGACGACGAGCGTGTAGGCGTGGAAGGTGAATCTTACGAAGGCGTGTATACTGAAGACGGCACCCGCTTGGACGACACCAACTTGGCGGACCTTGATTCGGGCCTGACCATGGAAAATGGAGCCACCAATGCAGGCTCCGACTCCTTGAACTGCGTGGCCCGCTACGGGCAGAACAACATGCAGTCCGTGGGAAATTTTTATGCGGATTTCGGCGACTACGAAGCAGCTATCAAGACAGGCTCCAGCGCCGTGGTCTCCTCCTGCGACTTTGAATACACCAGCCTGGAAACCTACTCTTTCTACCTGAGCTACAACCTCGACGGTTTGTACGAGATATTCTGGGAATACGGCAACCTTTCAACGGGTTACGTATCCATTGCCGACGTTGCCGACGACCCGGACCACAGCGCACCCATATACGTGGCGCCCTCTGGAGGGGCTGACAGGTACCTGGGCAACTTTTGGATCCACGCCAAGGGAGCAGTGCAAAACTCCCAGAAGTATTTCCGCACCAGGGTCACGGACCTGCTCATCTTTTTCGACGGCATGGCATGGCCTGGCGAGGCTTGGGAAGCGAACACCGCGTATGAGTCCAACGCCACTGATCTGGACTACGTCGTGCCCACTTTTGATACCTGGAATGCGACTGCCGCGGTTGCTGTTGACGACCTGGTCTACGGTACCGATCCAAACGGCTTCATCTTCCGCTGCACCAGCGCGGGAACCACCAGTACTACCGAGCCAACTTGGCCAACAGTAGAGGGCGACACGGTCGTTGACGGCTCAGTGACCTGGGAAGCCGAGAGGGGCTTGGTTTACCGCTGCACTACCGCAGGCACCTCAGGAGCAGCGGAACCCGCATGGCCTACGTCACGAGGGGCCACGGTCACCGACGGCACCGTGGAGTGGACCTGCGGCTTGCCGGATTTCGAGAGCGGCTCGGCTTACACCTATCTCGTTACCCAGCAGGACAACTCCACGGAAAAGCTTGAAGTCATTGGTGATTTTCAATTCGTCTGGAATAAGATGACCAGTTCGGATTATGGGCTACAGTTTTACCTCCAACTCCATGATGTTCCATAGGAATGGGTAGGAGAACGCCATGAGATACTTACAGACTTTTGTGATCGGAGCAGTTCTGCTCGTTCTTGCCGTGTCCGCGCATGCGCAGTTTCCCGGCGAGTTCGAAGGAGAGCACAATGGAATTCGGTATACGGCTTTCCGCGTATCAGGTGGGGAACTGATCGGAACGGTAATCAACGACACGCCCACGGGATACGCGGATGTGGTAGCCGAGGTAACCGTCACGGGCGAAGACGGCCTGATTTTGTGGAAGCGCTTCATCTACGTGGGCAACGTGATGATGAACAGACAGATCCTTATCCAGGAAGACTACGAAGCCCGAGGACTGATCGAGGACATCTCCGTGCGCTTCTATCGCAACGGCGCGCCCTTGGAGAGCAAGAACAATGGGTTCGTGATTTCCGGTGAAGACATGGTCATGTCCGACACCTTCAACATGGAAGCGGGGCCCACGCGATTTATCTTGGCCTTTAACGGCGGGGCTGAGGACCATTTCAAGGTTACCCTGCTCACGGACAGCAACGCGGAAATCGCTGTACTCATTGACGCCCAAGGCCCGGGCATTGTGGAGAGGGACGAGGACATCGCAGTGACCTATCCCTGCAAGTTCGAGGTGGACGCCCAGGGGCCGTGGACCATCGCGGTTATGCATCCGGATAATCCCATAGCCCTGAACGGCTCCCGGTCCGGAGCCGGAAGGATCGACGTGCAGGAGACCGATGACGGTGTGCTGCATTTCACCAACTATTGATCATCTGCGACGTGGGGGGCGAGGCCCGGGTGGGGACCCGGGCCTTTTTTTATTACCGCGGCAAGGGGCGAGTCTGGTGAAGAGGTCTGCGTTATCTAGGGATGTGGGCATGGATGCAGAAAGGGTGGCCACGATCGGTCAGCATTTTTGTCTAGGGAAGACCACGCCCGAATGGTCCCATCACTGGTCAGGGGCGTACGTAAAACGAACTCCCGTGTCCAGGAACCAGAGCTCGTACTCGTGTCCGGGTTCCGGTTGAAGGAGGCGAATGAGAAGTTCACAGCGGAACTGGATGGCGCCGTCCTCGGTCTCTGCCCGTTCCCAATCGCCTTCATCCTCGCAAGTGAGGTCCTTGATCTCCCAAGCAGCGTCTTGGCCCGTTGTCAGGTCCACTATGGTCAACCGGCCGGACTCGGGACTGAACAAGGAGTAGCCTTCCAGCGTGATGATGTCCGTTGTGAGTGTGCCGCCGTGCTCGGGCGTGGAGTCCGTGATGTGCGGTGGCATCAAGGCCAGGGCCGGGCTGGACAAGAGCGCGGCAAGGATAAAAACAAGTATGGCGATGGCTTGCATTATTGTCTCCCGTGAGCCCGAATACTCCTGCTGGTGACTGAAAGCGTGCGCTGTCCGAAAGGCCTGCCTCTCCACCAAGATAACAAATGGCGGGAAGCACTCCATTGCTTGTTGTTGCAGCGATGATACCCTATCAAGGCAAGGAAATCGAAGCGAGGGAAAGATGCTTCTTCAAGTCGAACACACAACCCGCGAGCAGGGCGGTGTGCTTAAGACATGGCCAGAGCTTGATCAAGGGCCCTGGGCAGGTAGCCGATGATATGGGCGATGGACGTGGCCGGCGAGGCAGAGGAAAGGGCTCCTGCCAGGCGGTTGGCGCGCATGGCGGCCAGGGCCGCGTCAGTCATGTCCAGGCCAGCCTCCATGAGCGCCGCGGTCATGCCGGTGAGCGTGTCGCCGGTGCCGCCCACGGCCTCCAGGGCCTCGACCACGGGCGACTCCACACTTGCCAGCACCTGCACCTCGCCGGAGGAAGCGTCCAGTTCCAGCAGATGATCGGCCAAGCCCTTGACGAGGAGTCGGCGCGCCGCGTTGCCGTGCTCCCAAGCCCGTGCCGCCATTTCCAGGACATCGTGGCCGTCCGCGAGCAGAAAGCCGCGCGTGTAAAAGGGGTGGGGCGCTTTTTCATCGGCCAGAAAGGCCAGTTCGCCCGCGTCAGGGAAAAACAGGTCATAGGCCGGGGCCTCGCCGCACATCTTGGCCACGTATTGGAAACCCGCGTCAGCCACGAGCAGGGGCTGCTCGGCCATGGCCTGCACGGCCAGGAGCACTCGGCCGTGCCAATCCGCGTCGGGTTGCAGATAATGAAAGGCAAGCACGTCCATTTCCCGTGAAGGGAGCACGCTCTCCATGTGGGCATAAAGTGACCGGCTGCCGTGGCCCAAGCCCTGGTCGCCTACGAGCCAGGCATGGGGGGCTTGCCGCCCCATGACTTGGGCAACGGCCCAGGCAGCGGCCAGGAGCGCGGGAGTTCCCCGGTTCACGGGGACTTCGAGCCCGTCAATGCGCAGGATATCACTCGAAATCTCCACCGCCCCTTCAGTGAGGGGAAAGCCGGGATGAGGCACGGTGCCAGCTACGCCGAGCATAAACGGCAAACCTCCTCATAGGCCAAATGCAGGGCATAGCCGCACAGCGTACTGCCCAAGTCGCGGGGACTGGGAGCCTCCTCCAGGGTGCGGCCCACAATAAGCGCGGCCACGTAAGGCACGTCCGGGCAACCCCCGCCCGAGACATTGACGATGACCCGGCTTTTCTTGTCCACGGTGAGTTTCATGTTTGCGGCGCGGACCATGAGGTGGTCGCCAAAGTCCTTGACCTGGTACAGACTCACGGGCTCGAGCAAGGGTCCGTCAACCGGCCGGACCGTAAGGGGTTCAAGGTCCGCCTCGGCAAGGAGCTTGAGCACTTGCAGCTCCTCCACCATGGGGACTTCAACCACCATGTCGCAGCCCGTACGGATTTCAGGGGGCGGTCCCATGACGCGGGTCTTCAGGCCGTGACTCTTGAGGATTTTTTCAGCCTGGATCACCTCGCCCGTGTGCTCGAAAACGAGCAGGGACCGCCCCCTAGTCTTCTTATTGCGCTCCTTGGCGGCGCGAAAGCGTTGCAACAGGTTGCGCATATTTTTTTATTTCGTCAGCGTGAGGGCGGTGGCGTCGTCCTGGGCCGGGGATTCAGCCACATTCCAACCCCTGAACCCAGCGGCGCGGGCCACGTTTTCGCGCGAAGCATCCGTGTCCACGAGAACGGTCACCGTGCCCGAGGCCATGTTCTTGATGGCGTCAAGGGTCAGGATCACGGGTTGGGGACAGGAAAGCCCCCGGGCGTCAACGGTTTTTGTGGTATCGGTGCTCATTGGTTTCCTCCCTTGCTCTTGAGCATGGCAACGCTGATGAGCAGGCATGTGGCCAATCCCACATACACGCCGATATCGCCGTATGCGCCGATGCCGTTGGGGCTGCTGGCCATGCTGAAGTTGTGCGAAAAAGCCGCGCCTGCGATCATGCCCAGGACAAAGGTCGCTGCGTCGCCATCACCTTCACCAGCCATGAACAGCTGCCGTCCGGGACAACCTCCGGCAAGGGCAAAAGCCCAGCCCGCGAGCACCATGCCCAGGAAGTTCCACAAGTACAGGGAGTGGGCCACTGGCTGTCCTTCGAATCCGGCGTTGAACGAGCCCAGAACCAGGTTCAGGATCACGGCCGCAACTACAAGGGCTATAACGCCAAGCATAAGGTGCATTTGGCGGAAAAGAAAGAGGTCGCGAAAAGCTCCCATGGTGCAGAATCGGCTGCGTTGGGCAATGAAGCCCACGAGCAGCCCCACGCCAAGGGAGATGCCCAGGGCCGCGTGCATGGAGCCCGGACCGGCCACGGAGTGCCAGATCAGGTTTTGCACGGACTTTTCCTCGCCTTGGGGCGCGATGGCCGGAAACAGGAACAGTAACACGAGGAACACGACCATGATCAAGGGCAGCATGAGACCCACCATGGCCGGAGACTTGTTGGACCGGCCCAGGGAATAGCCCTTACGCAGGAACAGCGTGCCGATGAATACTCCCACGGCCAGACCGGCGAGGCCCAGGATGGCGTTGAGATCGCCGCCCGCCAGCCTGAGCAGGGCGCGCCACGGGCAACCCAGGAATACCAGGGCGCCGATCATGGCGAAAAATCCCAGCACAAAGCGAATGATGGGAGCGGACCCGGCGCGAGCGCGGAAATCGCGGAAAATAAGCGCCGCGGCCAAGGAACCGAGCACAAAGCCGATGATTTCAGGCCGCATGTACTGCACTACTCCAGCGCGGTGCAGACCGAGCGCTCCGGCAATGTCACGCTCGAAACAGGCCACGCAGACGCCCATGTTGGGCGGGTTGCCCAGGTACTGGAGCAACACGGCCACAACACCGATGACTGCGCCCACCAGGACAACTCCCCAGGTCGAGGCAAAGAAATTTTTCATGGTACCTCTCACGGTTACGGGTTACAGGACTCCCATTTTTTAGCAAAGGCCCATTGGCATGACAAATAGGTGGTATCGATGGGTCATATGGATTTGCATGCTCAGACTGGATGACATCCAACAGATTACGCACAACAACGCGAGAGATTGACCAAAAGATGGGGATGGAAGTATACTCTATGGACTCCCCTACTTGAGGGGAAAGGATGGGAACCCCTGCGGAGCTATACCCTTACGCAAGGGCAGTACAAGTGTATAGAAGGCTTGAATCAGTGAAAACACTGGCGTTATCATTACTCGTCATCCTCGGTTTCGCTCAGGGGCTTACTGCTGGGGAGTGTTTGTATATTTCCAGACTAACCCCGGAGAATCCGTACCTGGAGGTATCACCGCAAGGGGATTGTGGTGAAGTCAGGGACGAGGATATTCTTGTGATGTACCCGGAGCACATCGATAGACTTCACTACGGAGAAAATGGGTTGGGTTCCGTATATATTGAGGGAAAAGTGTTTTACGTATTACAAAACGGGACTACAGCTCGCGCACATTATTTTGACAATGGTCCGGACTATTTTGTTGAAGGGCTTGCCCGGGTAATATCACAAGGTAAGTTTGGATTTGTTGATGTTGAATTGAATGTAGTGATACAGGCTGAGTATGATTTTGCATCTCCTTTCTGTGGAGGTGTTGCGCTGGTGCGCATCGGAGATGCATGGGGGGCGATAGACAGAAGTGGAGAGGCCGTTCACCAAGTAGAATTTACAGAGGAAGAGATTCGTACTTTGCTGGATGATTATCACTGCCAGCATAGGTGACCTCAAAGAAAGTAAGGAATACAGTCATTCATTGAATAGTGATTGGCTTTCTCCGTTTATACCATGTTTCAAGGTTATGCATTTCTCATTTCCTTCAAAGTCTTCCCTCCGACACCAATGTTTTCTAGTGGAAACTCCTGTATGTAAATGAAAAAGAAATCAGCGGGATAACCCGTAATTTCAGAAGCTTCCCGTGTGATATTTAGTACCAGCTGTTGTTTCTTTTCTTCACTGAGTTCATCTATGGAAATTGTGATTGCAGGCATCATAGCCTCCAGTTGTTGGCGATATTGTTGTATGTTGTTAATATCGGCATCAGTATGCGAAGCCGATACATCGTAAGCGTGTCAGAATGCATGAATATATCCGGCAGGGGCATAGTGGTCCATGTCCCTGCCGGACGTACACTTTATACGTTCAATGTCAGCATGCCACCCATGCCAAAGGCGCTGTAGATGCCTGTCATGATTTGTTCGAGTTGGTCGTTGTAGCCGTTGATGGGGTCGCCCATGCCCATTTTGTCGACAACCGTGCGGAACGGGCGTTGTCCGGCCGGGGTGTCCACCAGGTTGGCAACAGCGTCGGCCACATCTTGCGGATTTTGCGCAGGATTTCCCGCCAGAGCTTGTTCGTACCCTTGGAATGACTGCATGGGGGCTTGCGCGAAATCACCATATCCCGCGTCACGGGAAGAGTCGCTTGGCCGCAGGAGATTGTCGTTGAATGTGGTCGGGTAACCGCCCGGTTCCACAATCGCGACATCCACACCAAACCCTGAAAGCTCCACACGATAGTTTTCCGCCAAAGCTTCCAGCGCCCACTTCGAGGCGTTGTACGCGCCGAAAAAGGGCATGCACATACGCCCCAACAAACTGGAGATATGAATGATCAACCCGGAGTTCTTGTCCCGCAAATGGGGCAAAACAGCCCGGTTTACCCGCTGGACGCCAAACACATTGATGTCGAAGACTTTCTGGACATCATCTATAGTGAAATTTTCCATCAATCCAAGGACACCAACCCCGGCATTGTTGATGACAACATCCAATCCGCCCGCCAGGTCAATGGCTTCTGCAACACCTTGATTGACGCTGTTGTCATTGGTGACATCAAGTTCAACAACATGTGCACCAGCTGCTTTCAACTCATCAGCACTTGATGCGTTTTTACCGTTAACACCTCGCATACTGGCGATAACCCTATGCCCTTTTTGCAGCAGAGCATTTACAGTAAGATTGCCAAATCCACCACTTGCACCTGTGATAAGAATGTTCTGCTTCATGTCTTCTCCAGAGAGTTTCAAAATGTTGTAAATTGATTAATCTGTACTATTCACAAATATCCCCCTCAGTGCCAGTGCGGACAGGGCAAGGCATGTGTTAATACCTTAAGTTGAAGGTACATCGCGTCCTTCTCGGGGTAGATATTAGTGCCATCGTCAATGATACGTATTGGACAAACATCATCCTGCCGATCATCTGACTTGCAAGATACTATTGATGTTTCCACGAAAGAATACATATTTGTGGCCAACCGTTGCCTGATCCTCCAGAACTGTCCATTAAGTGGAGGTCTTGCCCAGTGGGGAGGACGGGGAGTTTCAGGGCAGGGAGAGTCCATTCCGAATGGTGCTGAGTGTCTATGGGACGCATGCTTGGCGCGTGTCATACAATCGTCAATACATCCTGATAGCTACCCCTGATCATATGATGCGTTCCATAGGCCTCCGCCGGTAGGCTCAAGGAATGGAGTCCCACCGCCCTCTGAGGTGGTGCGTAGGGAGCTTACATGAAGTACGCAATGCTGTTTTCCGTGGGGGGTATCGCGGTTGTGTTGCTTGTTGTGGTTCACTTTGCCTGGGCTGAGGATTTTGAGGGTTGGAACCTGCAGGGCGGAGATTATGACATGTTTCAAACATCCTCGGTAAACGGGGCCAGGGATGAGTGCGTGCAGGCCTGCCAGGACTACGGCGGCTGCATTGGAGCCACGGTGGTGTATTCGGGCGCTGGTTTTCCCATGTGTTATCTCAAGACCGGGGCGTTCACCGCTGTCGAGGACCCCAGTGCGTACTCTTGGGGCAAGCCGCTGTATTACAGCGCGGAACCGAACACAGATCGTCCGGGACAAGACTATGCATCCTTTGAACTCGCCTCGCCCCAGTTCGATCACATGGAATGCCGCCGCCGCTGCCAAGAGGATTCGCGCTGCATGTCCTTTTCCTATGTCTTGCCTGGGACCCAAGCCGCGAACGGCTTGTGTTGGCTCAAGGACGGCCTGCCCATGCACCAACCTGCCCAGGGAGTCATGTCGGGCCTTATCTACGAACGGGTAATCACCAATCCGCCGTCAGTGATTTCCGGCGGCTATACTACCCCGGCAAGCGGGGGCGGAGCCCAGGGCAACGCAGTGCAGAACAGCGAGTCCATGGCGGGCGTGGATCTGCCGGGGCACGACTACCATGACTTTGACATGACCGAGGCCAACCCCGCCATGTGCTTGCGGGTCTGCCAATTGGACGCTCAGTGCAGGGCCTATACGTACATGCCTCCAGGGGTGTTGAGCGCGGGTCCCCATTGCTGGCTCAAAAACGGAGTTCCGGCCCAGCAGCCCTACCCCGAGGCCGTGTCAGGAATCGTAGCCCACTAGTTCTTCAGGAATTATGTTAAAAGCAGAACAACCGGGCGTCTCCCCTTGCAAGGAGGCGCCCGGTTCATCATGTGGGAACCACTCCCTTCTAGCACAACCGGATGCTATCAATCGGAAGCCCGGGTCCTCGGTCGGCTTCAATGAATGGATGCGTTGTTCGCCTCCCAAGCAGAGACGAGTATGCTCGTGTCAGCAAACTCGGTTTTCCGATTCTGCACCATGCTCAGCAAAGTTTCCAACCAGTGTGGGAAAAGGAGTCCTCTCTCCAAACAGGAGTCCAATGGAATGGGAATACGGTGCCGGGATTGAGGCCGCATAAGACCTGGGTGGCTTTAGTACGGTATTGTGGTAATAGCGATCCAGTTCTCCCCGGACATATCCATAACCACGAAGAGAAGCTCCATGAAAATCATTTTCTCTGGTTGTGTTGTTGCCCTGTTTGTGCTGGTCGCGGTGTATCCCTCGGCCGCCCAGGTAGCCGGCGAAGAATGGGTGGAGCCTGTCACGGGCATGGAGTTCGTGTGGGTACCGGGCGGGTGCTATGAGATGGGATGTGGTGCCTGGACAGAGGATTGCGATGAAGATGAATTTCCAGTGCACGAGGTGTGTGTGGATAGCTTCTGGATGGGCAAGTACGAGGTGACGCAAGGGCAGTGGGCAGCAGTCATGGGCGGGAATCCTTCATACTTTGCCAATGGTGACAGCCACCCGGTGGAGCGGGTGTCTTGGGAGGACTCGCAGGCGTTTATTGAGCAATTGGAGTCGATACACTCCGGGGCCACCGTGACCATCCATTTGCCCATGGATTCGTTGTCCCAGGAATGATTGGATTCGCCCGCAAGGGGCCGGCCCATGGCCGGATTCCGGGATGAGGAATGAGCAGAGCCGCGCCCGCAGAGGGGCCCTCCAGCCCCGTTCACCCCATTCAGCAACCGCGCTTGTGCCAGCAAGGCCAGCAAGGGAACCCCCTTGAGCCTGCAGGGCTTCTCGACAGCGCTGCTGGTTTGGTATACTCTTCTCATGCTCATTCAACCATTCCAAGCGGTTCGGCTTCACCAACTGGATCGACATTGCCATGCTCTGCCCAGATTGTTTCCAAAACAAGGCTGAGTCCAGTATATGCCCATTGTGCGGATTTGATGAATCCGCGCCTGTGTCACCCCTGGCGTTGCCGTTTCGCACCCTGCTGCACAACACCTTTCTCACTGGCCGCTTGTTAGGGAAACCTGGCGGCTTTGGCCTGACCTACCTGGCCTGGGACACGGTCCTGGACGTGCACGTGGCGGTCAAGGAGTACCTGCCCCGCGAAACTGCTGGCCGAGGCCGCGACGCGGTCAGCGTGGTTTCCCATTCCAGCGAGGACGCCGAGACCTTTGCCATGGGCCTGGGAAAATTCCTGGAAGAGGCCAGGGCCTTGGCCCGTTTCGACCATCCCAACGTGGTGCGGGTGCGTTCGTTTTTCGAGGCCAACGGCACGGCCTATATGGTCATGAATTACTACCGGGGCGAGACCCTGGACGAAGTAGTGGTCCGGACTGGAAAACTCGAAGAAAAGCAGGCCATTGACACTATCTTGCCCGTGCTGTCCGGCATGGAGGAAGTGCACCGCCAGGGTTTCCTGCACAGGGACGTCAAACCCCGCAACATCTATTTGACCCGGGATGGTGTGCCCATTCTCCTGGATTTCGGGGGCGCGCGCCAAGCCGTGGGTGAGAGCAGCCATTCCATGTCCCTGCTCTTCACGCCGGGGTACTCTCCCTATGAACAACATCAATCCGGCGGTGATGTCGGCCCCTGGTCCGATGTCTACGCGATTGGGGCAACACTGTACTTTTTGCTGACAGGACAGGATCCTGTTGGGGCCGTGGACCGGGGAATGTCCGACTCGCTCCAGTCGCCCCGCGACAAGGCCAATACCAGCGAAGTTGTGTCCCAGGCAGTGATGACGGCCATGGCCGTGCGCATCGAGGACCGCTACCAGGATGTGGCGTCACTCAGGGCCGCGCTGCTGACCCATGCCGGCCAAGCCTCCTGGGACGTGTTTCTCTGCAAGAAAAGCGAGGACGCACACTACGCCAAGCAGGTGCACGATTTCCTGAGTAGTCATGGCGTTTCCTGTTTCTTGAGCGAACTGGCCATCCCAGAGGTGAGCAACGCCGAGTACCTGCGCGTGATCAACCGGGCAGTGGAAACCTGCATGCACATGGTGGTGGTCGCTTCCAAGCCTAAGCACCTGACAGCGTCGTGGGTCGAGGCTGAATGGTCCATGTTCCTCAACGAAAAACGCTCGGGACGAAAGCCCGGGAACTTGGTCACGGTCCTGGCCGGGGGCATGAGCCCCAGCGGCTTGCCTATTGGCCTGCGGGACCACCATGCCGTGGAGCTTGACCCGCCCGGGTTGGAGCAGTTGCGGTTGATGATGGGCGCGACAGGTGCGTACAACGGCCTTGCCGATCGGACGCCCCAAGACCCGTCTCCTGTATCCGATTCCTTTCCTTCTCAGACCTTAGACGAGGCAGCCCTGGCGGACGGACAAGACGCATGGGCCAAGGCAAGCCCAGGGCAAGGCCCCAGCGAACCGGGCAAAAGCAAGGGAGCCAGGTCATGGCTGATATTGGCGGGCGTGGCCCTGTTGGCGGCCGTGGTGGCCGGCGCGATCTTTCTCATGACCAGGGATGGGGGAAATGGCTTGGTCCGGGAAGGTGAGGTGACGGACACCCAGGACAAGGCGGCACCAGATGTTGAGAGCGAATTCGGGCCCATGGGGCCGAGGAGCGGAGACACCTGGACCGAACCGCTGACCCGAATGGAGTTCGTGTGGGTGGAAGGCGGCTGCTATGAAATGGGCTGTGGAGAATGGACCGGCAATTGCCAGGATGACGAGTTTCCCGTGCACATGGTGTGCGTGAACGGGTTTTGGCTGGGGAAATACGAGGTGACCCAGGGCCAGTGGGAAACGGTCATGGCCGAGAACCATTCGTTTTTTGCTCGCGGCGACACCTATCCCGTGGAGCAGGTTTCCTGGGAAAACGCGCAAAGCTTCATCGAGACCTTGGAAGACAAGGCCGACTCTGCCATGGACTTCCGCTTGCCCACCGAGGCGGAATGGGAATACGCTTGCCGTAGCGGCGGCCAGGAAGAGATGTATTCGGGCGGAGACGAAGTGGACCCGTATACCTGGTACTGGGACAACAGCGAGGAACACACACACCCCGTGGGCACGCGCGAACCCAATGGCTTGGGCATCCACGACATGAGCGGCAATGTCTGGGAATGGGTGCAAGACTGGTACAACGAAGACGCCTATTCCTTTCATTACCGGGACAATCCCGTGTTCAGCGACGGCACGTTTCGCGTGTTCCGGGGCAGCAGCTGGCTCGACAACACCCAGTTCGTGCGTTGCGGGCATCGCGGATGGAACGACCCGGACGACGGGGATTATAACGTGGGCTTGCGGCTGCTGCGCGAGCCCACCCAAGCCGAACTCGCGGGCGAAGACAAGGCTCCCGAGGATGACTCCTCGCAACTTCATCTATTCGAGTAGACTTACTGTACCATGACTGTTCCTTGCAGTGATGGAGAGCCTTGACAAGCCCATGCGAGAGTATGTATTTGGTGTTTCCAGTGATAATAATTTTCAAAATCAATTAATCTTGAGCGATCTGATGGAAAAAAACCTTTGCGGAATACAGACGCGATGCATATCCCCTCCTGCTTGCGACGATCCAGGCCCAAGGGGTCGGCGTTTCCTTTCAATACAAGGCCGGATGCCTCAAGATATTTTGCGCGGTCAGTGGCAGGAGTACCCTATGCAATCAGGGGTGCGTGTGAGTGTCCTGGATGTATCCCAGCCTTGCAGGTTTTCCTTTTCGTACAGCAAGAACAACAGATTCATAGATTTCGGCTTTTTTCTCGAGGGAGAACTGCTCAATGAAATGCACAGGTCAACCATTGGGAAGAGGGTAGTTGAAAACCAGGCAGGGCAGAGGGGAGTAGGATTCCTGAGACATGTGGAAGGCGTGGTAGCCATCCCCGGCGGAAAAAGAACGCGGCTGGTCCATGTCCACGTCCTTCCTGAACGTCTGATTGAGTTGCTCGGTAAAGACATGGGGTTGGTGAAGGGAAAACTGGAAAACGTACTGAACCGCCCTGAATGTTCTGGTTTTCTCACTCAGCAGAGAATGTCCCCAAACGTTCAGGCCGTGGCCAACGAGTTGTTTTTCAGCGTACGCAACAACGTGAAACTCCACATGTACATGGAGGGCAAGGTCCTCGAACTCCTGGGGCTTTCGCTTTTGGAAGAATCCGGTGTTTCACTGAAAGCCCCCTCCCTTGGTCAGGGGGAGCGGGATATCATCCAAGCCATTCGCGAGGATCTGGAAAAAGAATATGTCTCGCCGCCCACGTTGGCGGAGATGACAACAAGACATTGCTTGAGTGTGCAGAAGATTCAAGCTGGTTTCCGGCAGATGTTCGGAACGTCAGTTTCCGGTTTTGTTAAAGAATACAGGCTGCAAAAGGCCAAGCTGTTTTTTGAAGAGGGGAGTATGAACGTCAGTGAAGTGGCCTGGGCCATTGGTTACGTCAATGTCAGCCACTTTAGCGCGGCATACAAAAAACGGTTTGGAGTCCTGCCAAAGGCCTATATGAACGCTGTTCGCACCAAGGCCGCTGTCTGTTGCCTCAAAGCGTCCTGACCACATCTTCTCTGTCGTTAGTCCCTGTTGCTCATAATCTCCCCCGGCAGTTGGTCCGGCTGTTTCGGGCAATATTTTGTCCGTCCGGGGCAGAAACCTCCCTCCTTGTTTTCTAGACTCCAGATGTATCAATCAACAAACAAGGAGTCTTTCATGAGTATATTCTCCACACGCACAGGCGCGGAGAGCGCCTTTTCGAAGAAAATGTTGCTGCTGGCCTCCATGTATCTGTGCCAGGCTATTCCTTTAGGATATGTTTTCGGCAGTCTCCCCGTGATCATGCGGGAAGGCCGAATGTCCTTGGCGGGCATCGGAGGGTTGTTCGTGCTCCACCTGCCATGGGCCTTCAAGTTTCTGTATGCTTCCTGGGTGGACAGGACGTATCTCCCCCGGCTTGGACGCCGCCGCACATGGATTTTTCCCTTGCAGTGGTTGGGCGCCTGCCTACTGCTGGCGGTATCCCAATTCCCCCCCCAATCGCACTTTAGCGCCATGTACGTGCTCTTGCTGCTTCTCAACATCGTCATGGCCACCAATGATATCGCTGTGGACGGTTACGCCACGGATATCCTTGAGCCGTGGGAACGGCGCTGGGGAAACACCATTCAAGCCGGGGCCCGGTATGTGGGCATGATTCTGGGCGGCGGGCTGATGCTCTTTATGCACAAGAGTCTGGGTTGGCAGTTCCTGTGCCTGGCCCTAGCCGCATCGGTTTTTCTGCTCAGCGTGCCGGTTTTTCTGCACAGGGAAATGTCTTCGCTGTATGCAGGAGAGCCCGGATCAACCGGCAGGAAAGGGGTCGTGGCTTTCCTGCGCCAGCGGAACATACTGGTGTTGCTTATGCTGCTCATCGCCCCTACTGTGTTCATATTCAGCGGATTCCAACTCAGGACGCCAATGCTGGTGGACCTCGGATTGGACTCCAAGACTATCGGGGGCTGCTCATGCATTACGCCTATCCCGCTGGTCTGGCTGGAACCATTGCGAGCGGATGGTTGCTGCACAGGATGGGCAGGGCCGTGTTCATGAGGCTTTTTTGCCTCACCGCCATTATTCTCGCAACCTACTCGGCCTTTTGCGCGCAACAAGGACATATCTCCACCTGGATGGCCGCCGTGGCGCTGTCCCTGGACAACATCCTCATCGGTGGTACGCAGGTCTGGGGATTCACGCTCATGATGCGCTTCTGCGCCGGCCCCAACTCCGGGACAAGTTTCGCTGTTTTGAGCAGCCTGTTCATTCTGTTCCCCTTGGCCGTGGCTCCATTCATCGGCAAGCTTGGTGACAGCACAGGGCTGGCTGTTCTTTACGCCTTTCTCGCCGGGCTTATGGCTGTTGGGCTCATGGCGGGGGAGGCGGCTCTCAGGATGCTGCACGGAAGGACCGCGGCCACAGCCAGCATGACCACGAAGCAACCCTGCAACTTGTTTTCCAGGAGACGAGGCATGACTCCTAGTCAAGGAATACGCAAGGCATTCACCGGCGAGCACGTGCTCAACTACGATCAGAAATCCAAAAAGGCCAATTGGTTGGACCCGGACATTGTTTTTGGATTGGCGTACCGCCATGTGGAGCCGGGGCAAACCATTCTGGACCTGGGCATAGGCACGGGACTCTCCTCGTCTCTGTTTCATGAGGCAGGGCTTGAGGTGGTGGGCATGGACTTTTCCTGCGAGATGCTGGAGATGTGCCGGGGCAAGGGCTTTGCAGCCGAGCTTGTTGAACATGACGCCTCGGTGGCGCCCTATCCGTTTTCGGATCAATCAGCGCATCATGCTGTTTGCACGGGCCTCATGCACCTTTTTGCCGACCTTGGCATGATCTTTGGCGAAGTGGCCAGGGTGATGCGCCCTGGAGGAGTTTTTGCTTTTGTGGTCGCGCATCCGGGCGGAAAAAGGGAAAAACAATGGATAATGGGCGGTTGCGCGAAGCACCAGGGCAAGGTGCCCTTCCATGTTCATTCGGAAGCATCCGTGGATGCACTCTCCCACGAATATGGATTCGAGCCGGTCACCTCGCTGCGCTTTCTCTCTTCTTCCATTGGCAACCAGGAGATGAGCTACAGGGCTTGCGTCCTGCGCAAGCTCTGATTCGCCAACCAAGTTGGAAAAGGACTCCCGGCTGTCGCGGGAGTCCTTTATGGGAATCGTTCATGGGCCTGGGGTGAAACAGGCGAGATAGGTGTGTTCAAATGAAGTGACGGAACTCCTTACAAAACCGCATGGCGCCGCAAGTTCGGCAACATCCTCGGCAGACAGGCGAAGATGCAGGGGGGGGCCGAAATTCGCCTCCGCCTTTTGGCACTCCAAAACCGCCAGGGTTCCATCGGTACGCAGTATCCCCCTGAATTCAGAGAACATCTCTTTCGCGTGATCCTGTACCGCCTTGATGTGCAGCACCGTGCTCAGCAGGATGAGATCCACGCTGTGAGCGGCCAAGGGGATTGGAGCTGTGATGTCGCAGATCTGTCCCACAAGGTTAGTGACCCCGTCCTGGCGGACAATCTCGCACAACCGGCTGATCGACGGCTCCAGGGTGTCCAGGGCGATGACCCGTCCCTGTTCGCCTACAAGGGACGCGGCGAACAGGGC
>QZKZ01000168.1 GCA_004796465.1 Desulfovibrio sp. | reverse complement strand
ATCCAGGAGCGCTTTGGCGTAGGCCAGCTCGCAGGCGCCGAAAAACGCGGCCATGTCGCCTTCAAGAGCGCGGATGCGAGCAGTTAATGGCGTTCCCTCTACTCCATGGATATGGACCGGGTGGTCATCCTCTGCTTCCAAAAGTAGGTTTCAGAGCCTATATAGCAGGTGATCGTGACAGTTTCGACCCTGTCGTCCTCCGAAAACCAAGCGCCCAATTCATACCAGCCGAGCAGGTGCGGTATTCGCCAGAGGTCCGAGTCGGTTTTCCAGTGCTGCGCACTGGGCTCGCCGGCAATGGACATGAACTCCCGCCGGGTCATGCAAAGGGTAATCTTGTCCCAGACAGGGGGAGTGGGGCCGGATGAGAAGTAGACAACAGAGGAAAAGAACAGGATGAGCAAGCATCCAATGGCGCGGCACACCATGTTGGTCACGCTCCATTGCTTGGAGCGCTTTGTTTGCAGCGTCATGGGCACCCCCTGGTATGTTCGTACTCAGTTGAAGTCATGTGCAGCCAGGGTACACCGACATGCTTCAATCTGGTGATCGAGAGCGGCAGGCCGTCATTGCCGAACACAACTCTCTCCTCCCACCAGATCAACAAATACCTGTCGGTCCATACCAGTTCCTGGGTGGCCTCAATGGTGCGTTCAGGCTCGCCCAAACGTTCGACCACCATGCTTTGTGTGTCTTGTTCGTTGATGGAATGTCCAAAGCGGCGTTGAAGTCGCGTGGCGCTGTAACAGACAAGCAAGGACAGCGCTACGAGACCCCAGAAGAGGATTTTAGCGGACCGCGATACCCATTTCATTGATTACTCCTGGTGGTGTGCCCAAGGCGGAAAACTGACTCAGCGGATATGCCGCAGGGCCAGCCCTTTGGTCAGGGACCAGGTACCTATTCCGATGTTGCAGTAGATGAACGTGGCTTGGATTGGAGAGTCAGGAGCAACGCTCATCTGCATTTCATGCCAACCGAGGAGATGGAGGGAGCGCCAGATATGGCCGTGCTTGGGATGGATTTCATCGGGCTCGCCAAGAATCTCGATGGCCTGCTCAATGTTCATGCAAGGCTTTATTCGGTCCCAGGACTCGGGATAACCGGACAGCATGACATACGAACCGTACCATAAAGCAACGATGACGAGCAAAGGCGCGGCCTTCAAAGCTATTGCCCGCCAATCTAGTTCTCGAAGCAGTCCCATGGGCAACCATCCTCATATTCTTCAAGAGTGAATGTAAAGCGAAATGGTCCCAGCCCAACATGCCGCAACACGAGAATGGATTGAGGAAGCCCGTCATCTCGGAATGTGACCCGTGTTTCCCAGCAACTGAATAGATACTCCTCCATCCATACGTGCCGGCCAGAGTTGTCCAAAGAGTGTACATGTTCTTTGTATCTTTCGAGAATGGCTTCTTTGTCATCATGAGAGTTTACCCAAGTGCCAGGCGGGTCTCTCTTTTTCGCTTCAACAAAAATATAGAGCGAGAGGATAAGTACAACAGTGACAACCCGCCAGTACCACTTGCTACGAATGTCCATTTGAGTCTTCCTGTTCGTACACGGAGGTCTTTCGGTTTATGGTGGGCATGCTCCCTCCGGGAGGGGGGGCGGATAAGGGGAACGGCAATCCTTTTTCGGGCGGGGAGGGCGAAGCATACTGTCATCAAAAAGAAAAAGCAATGAGAAAATAGCTCCAGCAATACCGAGTATCAAGTTGTAGATTGTATTGCGCGTTTAGCGGTGAAATAGGCAAAACCTCCCTTCTGAATAGAGCAGGAGGCGGCGTCTCGCAAAAACAAAAGCAGCCCGAACCATTCGGTCCGGGCCGCATATCTTCCCCAGATGGGGTCAAGGGGATCATCCCCTTGCGGGGTGCGGGGCGGAGCCCCGCGACGTTATCCGTTGACGTTTTCCGTAACAGGCGAAGCCCGCTTAACTTTCTATCCGTTGACGTTATCCGTCATTCCTAGCGCTTCAACATAATCACTTCAGCCAGCATCTGGTCAGTTGTGGTAATGACCTTGCCGTTGGCTGAGAAGCCGCGCTGGGTGGTGATCATCTGCACGAATTCCCGGGCCAGGTCCACGTTGGACTGTTCCAGCGAGTTGGAGGAGATGGAGCCGAAGCCGTTGCGGTTGGCCGGGCCTGAGTTGGCGTCGCCCGAGTCCAGGGTTTGGGAGAAGAGGTTGCCTCCTTCCCGGCGCAGGGCGGTTTTGTTGTAGAAGTCGTAGAGCGTGATTTCGTAGAGCTCCAGGGTCACGCCGTTGGAGTACCGGCCCGAGAGAATGCCGTCGCGGTCCACGGTGACCTGTTGCAGGAAGCCGAAGGTGTAGCCGTCCTGGGCCTGGAACATGGTGGACGAGGCCCCGGCATAGCTGGTGGTGGACATGGCGTTGCGTTCCACGTTGGCGCTGCCGATCTGGGCCAGGTTGTTCTCGTCGATGCCCACGGCGTCGGCGTCCACGGGCGGGGTTTGGTCCCACTGGGGCACGGTGTTGCGGATGCCGAAGTTGATCTCGATGGGCCGGGCGTTGGTGGCCATGCCGCCCAGGTTGATCCACGAGGCATCGGATTCCCCGGTGAAGTTGGCCACGGTCATGGGGTAGCCGTTGGTGGAGAACGAGGTGGGCGTCCAGTTGGACAGTCCGCCGAAGTTCTGGTCAGCGGTGAGGTTGGCGTCCTCGACCAGGGTGTAGGCGCTCATGTCCTCGAGCTGGCCCGCGGAGTTGAAGGTCAGGGTGCCGATCATGAGCACGCCCGCGGCCGAGGAGGAAGCCAGGGCCGCGCCGCCGATGACCCGGTTGTCTTCCTCGGGCTCGATGGTCACGATGTATTCCCAGTACATGGTGCCGCCGGCGTTGGAGACCGGGACTTGGTCGTAGTAGACCGTGAGGTCGTGTGCGCCGCCGCCTTCGTCATAGACCCGGATGGAGTCCTGGTAGGCGTAGGCCGTCTCGGGCAGGCCCGGGTCCAGGGGATCCTGGGCGTCCCAGGTGGTGAACAGGCCGAAAAAGGGATCCGTGGTGTTTCTGGAGTTGTCCCCGCCGTTTTCCGAGTCCAGGTTGGTGATCATGGTCACGTTGGTGGTGGCGGCGGGGTCGGCGGTGAAGTTTTCGAGCTGGATGTCCACGGGCGATCCCGAACCTTGGGTCACACCGGTGGACGTGGAGGTGGATAAAGCGCCCACCGCCGCGATGGACGGGGCTTGGCTCTCGATGACCTTGCCTTGCAAGCGGTAGCCATGGGGGTCGACCAGGTAGCCGTTGCGGTCAAAGCGGAAGTTGCCCGCGCGGGTGAAATACTCGTCCTCGGAACCGGGCACCACCACCTTGAAGAAGCCCTTGCCGCCAATGGCCAGGTCGGTTGCTTCGTTGGTGGTCTCGAACGCGCCCTGGGAAAAATCGCCGAACACGGCGGCCGCGCTCACGCCCCGGCCAAGCTGGCCAAAGTCAGCGGCGGTGGTGGCCGCGTCCTGGTACATGAAATCCTCGAAATGCATCACCGACGACTTGAACCCGACCGTGTTCACGTTGGCGATGTTGTTGCCCAGCACGTTCATCTTCTCGCCGTGCGTGAGCAGGCCGGAAACGCCCGACCACATGGATGCTGATAAACCCATGACCGACCTCCTTATTCTTCAGTGGTCTCTTCGCTGTTGGTGGACGAGGGATCGACCACTTCCTTGATATCCATGAAATTGACCATGCGCCCGTCCGTGAGGCGCAGGTATTGGGTTCCGTTGATGGTCTGCACGCCCGCGACCTTGCCGCTCACGTCCGTGGACACGAGCACTGCTTCACCGTTGGCGCCCTCGGCGGCCATGTACGCGTAGTACACGCCGTCGGACAGCTCTTCGCCTTGGTAGTCCTGGCCGTTCCATTGGTACTCGTAGAAACCGGCCTGGCTGGCGGACAGATACTCGGTGACCACCAGGTTGCCGCTGGAATCGAAAATATTGATGTAGCCCCGGGAAATGGGCTCGTCGAGCTCGTAGTACATGGAGCTGACTTCGTCGCCGTCAATGGAGATGGAGTCGCCCTTGGAGCGGATGTCCTTGCCGATGAAGGAGACCGCGCTGACCATGGATTCCATTTCATTGGCCTGGCCCAGGGCCTCGATGCCGTCGGAGATGTTGGTGAGCTGCTCCAGGGAGGAGAATTCCGCGAGCTGGGCCGTGAATTCCTTGTCTTCCACGGGATTGAGCGGGTCCTGGTTGGAGAGCTGGGCCACGAGCAGGGTCAGGAACTCCTCCTTGCCCATTTCCGAATCGCCGGTGGTCTTGTTCTCGCCGTAGTAGTCAAAGTCCGTTTCAGCGCGGCCGACGATTGCCGAGGGGGTGTAAGTGGCCATGATGGTTCCTCGCTTAGGCAACTATGTGCAGCCCCTGCTCGTGCAAGGGGCGCGCGGTGTCTATGGTTTCAGCGGCTGCTTGCTCCACTGGTTCGCGGCCCGAGCCCATGAGCCGCTTCCAGGCCGTGAGCAGTTCGGACTCTTCCGAACCCCGGGCCAGGTTGTGCTGCTCGGCTCCGAGCCAATGGGGCTGCTGTTCCTGGGAAATTTCCGTTTGCACGTCCAGCTCTTGGACCTTGAGGCCTTGCTCTTCCAGGCTCTGGCGGATCTGGGCCAGTTGGTCGCCCACAATGCGCGAGACATCCTCGTTTTCCGTGCGGATCACCGCGTTCACCTCTTTGTTGTGCACTTGGAGGATCACGGTGACCTTGCCCAGTGAGGGCGGGTCAAGGCGCAGTGTGAGCTGCTTGGTGTTTTGCTGCAGGGTGCGCATGACCCCGTCCTGGACCGTGCGCAACAGGCGTTGTGAAAGCTGGGAATCGCTCTCCACCTGCATGGCCGATTCAGCCGCGGCTTCGGCTGCCTTGGCCGAGGTGGCGGCTGCCGAGGCCATGGCGGCCGTGGGCTGAGCCGAGTTGTCCACGCGGATGCGGCGGGCCAGTTCCGCCCACGCCGAGTCGCGCTGTGCGTCCTGGCCCGTGTCCTTGGCCTGGGCGTCGGGCTGGAAGGATTCCCGGCCTGCTTGGTACCTCTTGTTGGCTTGGCTGAGCAGGGCGTTTTCCTCGGCCTTGTCCACGGCTTCGCGGGCCGCGTCTTGGGCGGTTTCCTTGGAAACAGTTTCAGCGCCGCGCCCGGCCTTGGTGTTTTCGCCTTGGGCTTGGGCTGAATCCGCGTTTTCCTGGTTCGTGCGGGCGCGCTTGGCCCAACCCGACTCGTTGGTGTCCGGGCGGGTGCGCTTGTCGCCGATCACGTCCTGGCTGTTGCTGTGGGCGCGGTTCTTGCCGAAGGTGGCTTGGGCCTCATCTTTAATGAGGGCTTCCGAGGCCTCGGCGTCGCGGGTGGCTTTGTTGTCGGCCAGGGCCTCGATGTCGGCGCGGCCCCGGGCCACGTCCATGATCGAGGTCAGGGTGCGGGCCAGGTCGATGTTTTCGCGCAGCAGGCCGTGGCGGGCCATGAGGTCCTCGCGGCGCAGCAGGCCCACGGCCGAAGCCAATTGGTCCTTGCTCAGGTCCACGTTGGACATGTCCCCGAACAGCGAGGCCACCTTGATCTGTGCGTTCTGGTCCAGGCCCATGGCCTTGGCCAGGGCAATGAGTTCGTTCTTGTTCACGCTCACGACCTGGCCGTCGCCCATCCGTGAGATCTTGGCGGAAATGGCCGAGAGCGCGGACTCGGTGTCTCCGTTCTTGAGTTGGGAGAGCAGCCGGTCCGATTCCTGGGGGGTGAATCCGAGCTTGCCGAAAAAGGAGATGAGATCCCGTTCGTCCTCGGCGCTCAGTTCGTTGCCGCCTGATTGCCCGGAGGCCGCGCGCAGTTCCTGGTCAATGCGGTCCAGGAGCTGTTTCCAGTTCAGGGAACCCTGTTCCACTTCAGTGCGGATCTCGTCAATGGTCTCCTGGCTGAGCCCGGCCTGGTTCAGTTCCTCCTCCAGGGCGGCAAAATCTTCCGTGGTGACCGTGAGCGAGAGCATGGGATCGTTGCCCAGTCCGGCATCGTATGCGGTGTCGGATAGCCCGTTGGAGGCATCGGACGAGGTCCCGGAAAACCAATTGAGACTCTGCTCGTATTCCTGGGCCGCCGCGTCCAACTGGGCGTTGAGGTAGTCGTCAAAGCTGAAGCCCGTGGTCGAAGCGTTGGATCCGCTGTCGTACCAGGACGTGGACTCTTGCGACGTATCTACTCCGGCAAGGGGAAAATCTTGCATGGTTGTTTCTCCTGGCCCTTGAAAATACAAAAGCCGTTCCAAACTTTATACTTCTTAATATGAGGGGGTTAGATTGGGGAGGAAAGGGCGGGAAGGGATATTCTTGCCGGGACGGGGAGTTCTCGGAGGAGCAGCGCGTTCGGGCCAAGTAACGAAAAAGCGGCCGGCAACAGATGCTGCCGGCCGCCTTGAGTATCGCGTTATTCAGGCTTGCGGGCGATGACGTAGCCGAAGCTGGTCCAGCGTCCGTTGTCCACCTTGAGGGTCAGGGGGTCGCCGTCCGGCGTTTGTTTGCAAAAGGGGTCGTGGGCCGCGTACTCCATCCACCACGACCAGGCGTCAGGCGCGTAGTCCGCCTCGATGATCGCGAACCCCGCGCGTTCCACGTCGTTGACCGTGGAGCGCAAGTCCCGGAAACACTCTTTCCACGGGAAGTCGCCCTGGGACACATAGGGTTCCAGGTCCAGGGGCAGGGGGACGTCCAAGTGCATGGGCTCGCCCAGGCCAAAGACGCCGCCGGGCCTCAGCACACGCAGGATTTCCTTGAGGCAGGCCAGGTAGCCTTGTTCGCCCTCCAGTCCCCGCACCATTTCCAGGGCTGTGGTGGAATAGGCGAAGTCAAAGGACTCCGAGGCAAAGCCCGTGTCCGGGACCCCGGCCTTTTGGGCCAGTACCAGGTGGGACACGCCCCAGGCCTCGGCGTTGCGCCTGACGTGTTCGGCCATGGGATCGCCTTGCATGCGATCGTGCCAGGGGTCCAGGGCCATGGCCTTGACGCCGAATTCCTGGGCCAGGAAGCAGGTTTGCACGCCCCGGTTGCAGCCGATGTCGAGCAGGCGGGAACCGGGCGTCAGGCCCATTTTGCGGGCCATGAACTCGCTGAGGCGCAGGCCGCCGGGACCGCTGCACTGGGCATAGACCTCGTCCAAGTCCAAATGGCGATCAGTTGGGAAGGGGGTGGGTTGCGTCATGGGACATCTCCTGTCGTTGGGCTGTGAATGGTTTCGGGCAAGATCATGCCCGGGCTAAGGCCAACAGGGTGTCCTCCGTCCGCAACGGAAGGGATCCGTGCGCGGACGGATTACGCAACAAAAATCTTTCTGAACATGCACGCCTCGCTGAGGGGGTGGAGCCGGAAAGGAAAACAGTGCCTGTTCCCGGCGGACAGGGGCGGCATACCAGGACTGTCTTCCAGAAGCAAGGGCATTGTCCGGTCCAGGGTCTTGGGAGCCCGAGGACAACAGGCCATAAAAAAGGCCGGGGACAACTCCCCGGCCTGATATATGCTGTTTGGCGTTTGGATCAGTTGCGCAGGTCAGTGATCAGCCCCTCCAAGTCGTGGGCCAGTTCGGCCAGTTCGGTGATGGCCTTGGTGGACTGGCCCATGGCCTCGGCGGTCTCGTTGGAGATGGTGTTGATCTCCTCCACGGCGCGGTTGATTTCCTCGCTGGCCGAGGACTGTTCCTCGGAAGCCGTGGCAATGGCCCGCACCTGGTCGGCCGAGGACTCGACCATGGTCACGATCTCACCCAGTTTTTGGCCGGACTCCTGGGCCAGTTCCGTGGAGTCGGCCACTGCGGCCACGGCGCGTTCCGTGGCCTGGACATTGGCCTTGGCCCCTTCCTGGATCGCGTTGATGGCCGCGCCCACTTCGCTGGTGGCGGACATGGTCTTTTCCGCGAGCTTGCGCACCTCGTCAGCCACCACGGCGAAACCGCGTCCGGCCTCTCCGGCCCGCGCCGCTTCAATGGCAGCGTTGAGCGCCAGCAGGTTGGTCTGGTCCGCGATGTCCGAAATCACGTTCATGATCTGGCCGATGGACTCGGCTTTGTTGCCCAGGTCTTCCATGTTGGTGTTGAGGTTTTCGGCCAAGGTATGGATCTCGTTGATAGCGCCCACCATCTGGTTGACCACGACCGCGCCGGAGTCAGCGGTTTCGCGGGCGTTGTCCGCGCTTTCCGCTGCGTTGCCCGCGTTGCGCGCCACTTCCAGCACTGTGGAGTTCATCTGCTCCATGGCCGTGGCGGTCTCGGCGGCGCGCTGGTTCTGGACCTCCGCGCCCCGGCTCGACTGCTCGACCTGGGCGGACAACTGGTCGGCCGCGGAAGCCAAACGTTCGGTGATGGCCCCGGCCTGGTCGGCCACGCCGAGCATCTTGCGCTGGGCCTGTTTCATGGCGGTCTGGTCCACGATGATCTCAAAGGCACCGGTGATCCTGCCCTCGGCATCCCGAATGGGCACGCCCGTGTAGTCGATTTCCAGGTCCAGGCCCATGGGGTGGGCGTCCGTGGAGGACGAGGCCAGGGCGTTGTTGGCCATGGCCTGGGCGCAGGCGCACTGGTCCGTTTTGCAGTCCCCGGTCTTGAAAAAGTCGTGGCAGTGGCGGCCGTAAACCTTGCTGGAATCGCCGCCGAGCAGGCCCAGTGCCGAGTGGTTCATGTACAGGATATTGAAGTCGCGGTCGATGGCCATCATGGGCGTGGGCGCGATGTCCAGGAAGTGAAGCAAGGAGTCCGCCAGTTTGTTGCTGTTGCGGATGACCCGGGCGAATGCGCCATGGAACTTGGCGTCGTCGCCCCTCTCGGACAAGCGCCCCGTGGCGATGCGCTCCACAGTGCCGCCGAACTCTTCCAGCACCTGGGTCAAATTGGCCGGGATCGTGGCCAGGGCCTCGCACATCCGGCCCACTTCATCGCGCTGCCGGACGTCCAACCTGGCGTCCAGGTCGCCTTGGGCCACTTTTGCGGCAAAGGCAGCGCCCTTGGTCAGGGGCCGGGAAATGGTCCAATACAAGTACAGGCCCATGCCCAAGGCCAGGAGAAAGGCCGCGGCCATCACCATCAGCAGCTCGTTGAAGGACGCCTCGGCCGTAGCTTCGGCGTGGTGCGCCGTGTTTTCCATGGCCGTGCGGGCCATGGCGGCCACCTCTTCGATGGTCTGTTCAAGGGCGTGGATGGCGTCCTTGAAGGGTTTCATCATGGTGTTGGCGTCTTGGGTGGTGATGGACGGGTCGTTTTGCATCTGCTCGATGATGCCGAGCAGACCCGTGAGATAGGCATCGTAGTTGCCGGTCAGGGAACGGACCGATTCGCGCTGCTCCTGGGTCAGGCCGGGGTGGCTGTCGGCAATGGCGATGATCTGGGACAGCAGGTCCCGCATGACCAGGGATTCGTTGTTCAGCTTTTCCAAATATCCGGACTGTTTGTCCGGTTTGTTGGTGTTGATGAAATAATCCTTTTCGTATCTCCGGTGCATGAGCATGGAGATGTCGATGTCCTTGGACAAGGCTTCGAACAAGGAGTCCCGCTCCAGGATATCCTCCATAACGGCCTCTTCGGCCTGGAGCGAGGAAAAGGCGAAATACACGAGCACGGCAAGGGCGGTGAGTACGCCGCCGAACCCCACGAGCAGCTTCAGCTTGATAGACATGTTTCCCCCCGCGAAAGCCAGGCTTAGAGGCACGTCCGGACCGGCGCTCCGCGAATTTAATTTGAAGGGATGCACATTGCCCGAGGAATTGGGCGGGGTCAATTAGGAATAATCCGCAATATTGTTAAAGGGGAGGTATTTCAGCAGATAGAGAAGATAATTTTTAAGAATATCCAATGCTCGACATGAAAACAAGAAGAAATCATCGTGTAAGCGAAATTTTGTCCATGGAGCGCAGGAACATTTCAAGTCCATGCTCGTAGGCGCCCTTGGCCAGGATTGGAGGAAGCCGCGACCGGCTCAGCACACGCATCAATGGCCGCACTGAAAACGTGGAAACCAGGCCTGGGCGCGGGGGAACAACCAGGGGGAGCGTGAACTCCCCCTGGGGATAGTCAGGAACGCAGATCCTCGATAAGGTTTTCCAGGTCCCGCGCCAGTTGGGCCAACTCCATGATGGCCTTGCTGGACTGGACCATGGCCTCGGCGGTTTCCGTGGAGATGGTGTTGATTTCCTCCACAGCGCGGCTGATCTCCTCGCTGGCTGAGGACTGCTCCTCGGATGCCGTGGCAATGGCCCGCACTTGGTCGGCCGAGGTCTCGACCATGGCCACGATCTCGCCGAGTTTTTGCCCGGACTCCTCGGCCAGTCCCGTGGAGTCGGACACAGCGGCCACGGCTTGGTCCGTGGCGTCGGCATTGGTCTTGGCCCCGGCCTGGATAGCCTCAATGGCCGCACCCACCTCGCTGGTGGCGGACATGGTCTTTTCCGCGAGCTTGCGCACCTCGTCGGCCACCACGGCGAAACCGCGGCCGGCCTCCCCGGCCCGGGCCGCTTCAATTGCCGCGTTGAGCGCGAGCAAATTCGTCTGGTCCGCGATGTCCGTGATCACGGTCATGACCTGGCCGATGGATTCGGCCTTGCCTCCCAGGTCTTCCATATTGGCCTTGAGGTTTTCCGCCAGGGTTTGGACTTGGTTGATGGAGTCCACCACCTTGTTGACCACTGCCGCGCCGGAGTCGGCGGTATTGCGGGCGCTGTCCGCGTTCTCCGCCGCGTCCGAGGCGTTGCGCGCCACCTCCAGCACCGTGGAGTTCATCTCCTCCATGGCCGTGGCGGTTTCCCCGGCGCGTTGCTTTTGGGTCTCGGCCCCGTGGCTGGACTGCTCGACCTGGGCCGAAAGCTCGTCAGCCGCCGAGGCCAAACGCTCGACAATGGAAGCGGCTTGTTCGGCAAGGGTCATCATTTTACGCTGGGCCGTCTTGATCGCGGTTTGATCGACAATGATCTCAAAGGCTCCGGCCACGTTGCCGTCCTTGTCCACAATGGGCACGGCCGTGTAGTCGATGTCCAGGTCCATGCCCGAGGGGTGCGCGTCCGTGGAGGACTGGATCAGGCCCTGGGAGGCCATGGCGCGGCCGCAGGCGCAGTTTTCGGTTTGGCAATCCCCGGTTTGGAAGAAATCGTGGCAACGGCGGCCCAGCACGGCCGAGGGCTCCTCACCGAGAATGCCCAGTGCGGCTTGGTTCATGTACAGCACCGAGAAGTTGCTGTCGATGGCCATCATGGGCGTGGGCGCCTTGTCCAGGAAGGAAATCAAGACCTCGGCCAAGGTGTTGGAGCCCGCGATGATTTCGGCAAAAGCCCCCTCGAATTGGCCGGGATCGCCCCGCTCCGTGAGCTTGCCCGTGCCGATGGCGTCCACCATTCCGGTGAATTGGCTAATGACCTGCTTGAGGTTGGCCGGGATGGTGGCCAGGGCCTCGCAGATGCGGCCCACTTCGTCGCGTTGCTTCACGTCGAGCCGGGCGTTCAGGTCGCCTTGGGCCACGGCCTGGGCAAAACGCGCGCCCTTGGCCAGGGGCCGGGCTATGGACAAGGCCACGAAAAAGGCCAAGCCCGCCACCACCAAACCGATGATCCCGCCCAGGACGACCACGGATTTCTTGAGCGCGGCAATGGGTTGCTTGACTTCGGCCTCGTCGATTTCCGCGAGCAAGGCCCAGGTGTTCTCACCCACGGTCACCGGGGCATAGGCCGAAAGCACGGGATTGCCGTTGTAGTCGACGATCACCTGGGAGCCGGACTCTCCGCCCAGGGCCAAGCGAGTGGCCTCTGTATCCACGGAGCCCAGGTCCGGATTGTTGAATGAAGCGCGTACGCTGTGGTTGGCCGGGTCCAGAAAGGAGTCCGAACGCATGAGCTTGTCCGGGCCCACCAGGTAGGTCTCGCCGCTTTCCCCCAGCCCGGCCCGCTCGGACATGATGGCGTTGAGCCGGTCAATGGGCATCTGGAAGATGAGCACACCCACCTTGGTGTCGCCGTCGAATATGGGCGAGGCAATGAAACTCGCGGCCGCCTCGTAGGAAGGCGTGTAGCACTCGTAGTCCACCAGGATCACGGCGTCCTTGTTGTCCGCCGCGTTGGCCAGGCGGAACGCCTCGCCGAAATTGGTGTCCGCATAGGGGCCGTCAATGAGGGAGGTGGAATAATCCAGCTCCTTGAACACGGAGTACACGATGTCCCCGGTGTTGGGATCAACGAGAAAGATGTCGTAATACCCGAATTTTTCCAAGTAGCTGCGGATGATGGGATGTATCTGCTCGTGCAGTTCGCCGTAGCGGGTGCTGTCGCCCCCGGGCCGGTCCAGGAGATGCTTGGAGCCCAGTGGATGTTCATTGGCGCGGATAAACAGGTACTGGAGGATGATCGAGTCCTGGTCGAGAGCGGCCATGAGGTTCTGGACGTCGGGGCTGTTCCCGTTGTTTTGGGCTTGGTACTCTTGGCTGAATTCGCCGGTGTAGTAGGTGGCCAGCTCCTGGCGCATGCGCTCCATGTCTTGGGCCGTGGCGTTGTTCGTCTGCCTGACCCGGGGAAAGGCGGCGCTGAAGTCCTGCATGGCCTGGATGATCATCCGGTCCTCGGAAAAGGTCAGGATCTGGTTCTTGATGTCCAGGAAGTAGCGCTCAACCGCAGTCTTCTTGACTTGGCGCAGGGACTCCAGTTGGGAGTAGGATTTTTCCATGAGGGACTGGGCGGCCTGGTCCGTGGCCCACCAGCCCATGAGCGCAAGCGGTGCAAGTCCTGCGAGAAGAAACAGGGCAATGAGTTTGGGCTTCATGGGAATGTGCTTGAGCATGGTGCCCCCTTTTCGAGTGTGCGTGGCGATTCAGGTTTTGGAAGTTTTTCTGGGTGTAAGTCCAGTGCTCCTTTCAGGTCGGCTCAGGCCAGTGTCTAGGGTTGGGTCGAACTGCCTCCGGAGACTTCTTCATTTTCACGAATCTGTAACAGGAATGACAAAAAAACACCATGGAATAGCATAATTGCATTAAATAGGTAAAAAATACCTGAAAATGACGAACAGAACAGTCTTGCCAGGAAAATGTGGGGAGAGGGGAAGACAAAAAAACAAATCAGGCGAAGATGGCGCGCATGGAACGCATGAGCGATTCCAGCCTGTGCTCGTACGTATGCTCAGCCAGGATGCGGGTCCGGGCCGCATCCGCAATGCGTTGGCGTTCAGCCGGATTGTCCAGGAAGTGGCGGACCATGTGGGGTATGTCACCGGGATCGTTGTAGAACGCGATCTCGGTGTGGGGCTCGAACAGGTTCTCCATCTGGTCGCGCTGGTCCGTGAGCACGAATGCGCCGGTGGCGGGCGCGTCGAACACGCGCTGGTTCACCGCGCCCTTCATCTGCTTGGACGTGGTGTTGAAGTTGACCTTGGCCCGGGGATAAAACGCGGGCAGGTCAGCGTAATAATTAAGCTCCCCCTGCCGGGTCCAGGGCCGGGCCTCGTGCTTGAAGGCAATGTCCCAGCCCGGATCGCCCACGATCAGCGGAGAAAAATCCAGGGTTTGGGCCACGCAGTGCCTGCGGTACTGGCGTGTGGCCTCCCAGGTGATCATGGCCTCATAGGCCAGCTTGCGCTCGCGTGATTGGGTCTCGCCTTTGTCCTGCAAGGTCTCGAACACGGCGAACCGTTCGGGAAAGTGGCCGCGCAAAAAGGCGCGCACCGAGCGCTCGTCGTGCTCGCCAAAGCGGGCCGCCACCTCCTTGTAGCCCCTGAGCAGTTCACGGGGAAAGCGGCCCGCGTCCATGCGGTGGGCCACCTTGTAGACCATGGAGTTGCCCACAAAGGCCACGTCGGTCCTGGCGCTGTCCGGGATGGGCGTTGCGGGCGGGCTGAAGCGCTGGGCGTCCACGCCCAGGGGCAGGTACTCCACGTGGGAAAAGCCCTGGTCCTTGAGTCCGGCGATGTTGTCCGTGTCCCAGGTGTAGATGGCAGTGTGTTCGCTGACCACACGGTTGTAAAAATACAGGATGAGGTGGGGGTTATCCACGAACCACGAGGCCAGGGGAACCTCAAGCCGCTCAATGAGGTCAATGAGTACGCCTTCCCGGTCCACGCCCAGATGGTTGATGGTGAACAGGAAGTCGGGCCGGAACTCCACGATGGCCGTGAGCAGCTCCTTGACGAACTCCTCGGAGCCCGTTTCCTTGTCCGGCACCCTGAGCAGTTGGTGGGGCACGCCCAAACGTTCGCAGGCCGTGACCACCTCGCCCATGAGAAAGTAGGTGGAGGTGATGAGCAGCATGCGCGGCGGCCAGGACGTGAATTTGGCGTACTTGGCCTTGGCCCAGAAATCCACTTGGGTGGAAGCGCTGATATGCTCCTTGAGCAGCCGGTAGTAGCCGGGGTCCAGGCGCAGGTACAGGGGCGAGGCAACGAGGGAGAGCGGCCGGTTGGCGTGGTCCATTTGCACGCGGGTCAGCTTGGCCAGGGCTTGTCCGGGGGCGGGATCATCGATCCACACGCAGTTCTTGTTGCTAAGGGCTTGTTGGCGAATCCCCGTGGCTTCGAGAATGGGCGTTTCTTTGTCAATGACCGCTACAGGGCCGGAGTGCGACTCCAGGGCGGCTTGCAGGCCGTGGCCCAGGCCCGCGCCCAGGAACACGGGGATGCAGTTGGGGTCGGTGATGGCGGGTCCGGCCAGGGCAAGCTCGCGCTCGGCCCCGCCCCGTCCGGCCAAACTCCACTCCTTGCCCGAGTCCAGGCTGATCCGCACGTCCACGAGCGTTTCCCCCTGGCGTACGGCTGCGGCCTTGTAGGGAAAGGATTCCGTGGGGCGGGGCATGGAGGGGATCGGGCCTGGAAAAGGGGCTAAAACTGCAGTTCGCCGGGGCGGTGGAAGAGGAACTCAATGCGCCGGTTCTGGCTGCGGTACTGCTCCGTGGTGTTGGGGCCGGCCAGGGGCTGGGAGTCGGCCAAGCCAATGGCCTTGAGCCGGGACGAGGAGATTTCGCCCCGGGTCATGACGTAGCGCATGATGGCGATGGCCCGGGCCGCGGACAGCTCCCAATTGGTGGGAAAGGCGTCGTTCTCCACGTACTGGTCGTCCGTATGCCCCCGGATCACAAGATCAAGGGTCTGCTCCTTGAGCACCCGGATCGCGAAGTTGAGGATGCGGTCATAGCCCTGCTTGAAGTCGGCCGAGCCAGGATCAAAGAGGATGTCGTTGGGCACGCGCATGACCACGCCCCTGTCGTCGGGTTTGATGGTGACCGTGCGCTTGAGTTCGGGGTCGTCGTCCAAGATGTTTTCAATGGAGACCATGGCGTTGAGCAGCATTTGGTCTTCCTGTTCCAGGGTCACGTCGGAGCGTTCGAACTGGGACGGGGACAGGGCCGCGTAATCCGCGTCCGGGCGGCGGATCTGCACGCCGAATGCGTCCTTGATGGAGCCGAGCAAATCGTTGAACTTCTGCACATCCTGGTTGGCGAATGAGAGCAAGAGCACAAAAAAGCAGAGCAGCAGGGTGACCATGTCCGCAAAGGTGGCCATCCAACCGGGAAGGCCCTCCTCCGGGGGTGGTTCGTTGCTGGATTTGGGCGGCGGGGGCGGGGCTTCTTTTTTCTTGGCCATGGCTAGTTCCCGTCACGCATCTTGGGCTCCAGGAATGAGGCCAGTTTTTCTTTCAGGATGTTGGGGTGCTCGCCGTTGAGGATGCCGATCACCCCTTCCACGGTGATCTCCATGAAATTGGCTTCCTCGATGGAGCGCTGTTCCAGCTTGTTGGAGATAGGCAAGAATATCACATTGGACAGGACCGCGCCATAAAAAGTGGTCAACAGGGCGACCGCCATGGCTGGGCCGATGGACGAGGGGTCGTCCAAGTTCTGCAGCATCTGGACCAGACCCACGAGAGTACCGATCATGCCCATGGCCGGGGCGTAGGTGCCCATGCTCTTGAACACGCCCATACCCCTGCGGTGGCGGGTCTTCATGTTGTCGATGTCGAGCTGCATGACCGAGCGCACCAGGTTCTCCTCGGTGCCGTCGGCAATGAGCATGATGCCCCGGGCCATGAACGCGTCGGGCACGCTGACCTTTTCCAGGGCAATGAGGCTTTCCCGGCGCGCGGTCTCGGAAAGTTCCAGCAGCTTGCGGATGTTTTCCGAAGGGTCAGGGCTGGAGGAAAAAAAGGCTTTCATGCCCACTTTCATGGAGCCGAGCACCACCTTGAGCGGGGCCGTGATAAAGGCCACCATGACCGTGCCGCCGACCACGATGACAATGGAGGGTATATCGATGAACCCGGCCAGGCCGCCGCCAGTTGCGATGGCGCCGACAATCAGGCCCAGGGCTCCCACAATTCCGATTAGAGTCGCTATATCCATATGTGTGTCTGCTTGCGCCGCTTATTCCTGTTCCCCCCCCAGCGCCGGGGAGCTCATCTGGATTTCTCCGTCTTGGAGCGTAAAACGAACGTCTGAATAATAGTCATTTATCTTAAGCGCAACCCCGCCAATAGTCACGATCACTCCAGGCCGGACTTCTCCAGGCACCAAGAGCGAGGCGCGATGGGCAAGGCTTGTCTCCTGAATGAGTATATCGAGCTTATCCCGCTTTTTCTTTAGACTTTCCAGCTTGGTTTCCACCTTGAGAATTTTCGGGGCGAACTCCTCTTCATGGGCCTCGCCCCTGGCGATTTCGGCTTTGTAATGGGATAGCAGTGAGTTGAGTTCGTCCAGGGTCTCGTCCACCGTATCGAGCTGCTGCGTGAGAAAGGGGTCGAAACCCAGGTGCACCTCGGTGTCCATGCCCATGGAGCCGCCGCCGATCACTTCCGAGACCAGCATGTGGTCCGTGCAGTTGGCTACGCCGCCCATGAAGCGGCCCTTCACGGCCAAGCGGCCCTTGACGTAGAGTTCGCAGTTCAGGCATCCCCCGTCAATAAGCACGTCCTGGCCCGCCTTGAGCAGGGCGTTTTCGCAAAAGGGCGCGCGGATGGACTTGCCCGCTTCGATCACGGCCTTGTTGCCGCCCTTGATGCCCGTTTCCGTGACCACGTTTTCCTGGGCCGCGACCCCGGCCGCGTTGATCAACCCCTTGACCAGGATGTTCCGGGCCTTGATGTCGAAACCCGCGCGCACGTTGCCGTGCACCACCATATCGCCCACGAACAGGATGTTGCCGGAGTGGAAGTCCACGTCGCGCCGGATGTTCAGGGTGCGGCGCACGGAAATGACGTCGTCCTCGTACAGGGCGAAGCCGTTGGCGTCGGCCAGGAGCTGGTTGGGGTTGTCCGGGTTGACCGAGCAGTTGCGGCCCAGGGGAAAGTCCGGGGTATCGCGCACGAACCGGCTCTCGTAATTCAATGCCTCGTCCGAGGGTATTTCGCGCAGTTCGGCCAGGACCTGGCCCTGGATCACGTTCTGCACGTAGTTCAGGTCGTAGTGGTCCACGGTGCCGTCGGCCATTTCCCGGGGCTGCAGCTGGGTATGGTCGAAATCCGGGTCAAAGTGGTGGTGCAGTAAGTAGGGCATAACGTTCACTTTGTGCCGGCTCCGGTACGGCGTCCGGGCCCGGCGGCAAGCCCCTAAAGCTGGAGCAGGTCCTCTTCACTGTCAAGGATGGTGAAGAAGTTGGAGAGCTGGACCAATTCAAAGGTTTTGCGCACTTGGGTGGACGGGCTCAGGAGATACATCTTCTTGCCCGTGCCCATGATCTTGGTGTTCAGCGCCACGAGGAACCCGATGCCCGAACTGTCCATGAAGGTGACCTGGGCCAGGTCCGCGACCAGGGCGTCAAAGGTTTCGTCGGCCATGGCCTTTTCAATGGCCTTTTTCAGATCCGTGGTGATCTCCAGGGTGATTTCGCCGCTGAAAACGAGGTGCAGGGCGTTGTCTTTGTTCTCTATTCGTAGGGAATCCATTGCGACGCTCCAATGTTGATGGTTATGGAGACGATATGTTTGCCGTCTTGTTTGCGCGTGGAAAAGGAATCGGCCAGTTCGGACATGATGAACAGGCCCCGGCCGCCCTCGGCCTCGGGTTGGGCGTTTTTCACGTCCTGGGGCATGGTGGGGAAGCCCGGCCCCCAATCCGCCACCTCCAAGGTCACGAAGTCGGGATGGTGGATGGTCACGGTGATTTCCAGGTCGCCCTGGTCCATGCCTTCATAGGCATGGCGCACCACATTGGCGCAGGCCTCGGACAGGGCCAAATCGAAATTGTAGAGCACGTCCTTGTCCGCCACGGTCTCACCGAGGATGGACATGGCGGCCCTGGCCAGTTTCCGGCTGGGGCCGGGATCGGCGTGGGTGTGCAGGACAAAGCTGGTCACGGGTTCACTCCATGGGTGATCCACAGTCCGGTCAAATCGTCGCGGAATACAGGACCTTCGGGGTTCAACCCCGACACGGCGCGCATCAATTCGGTCAAGAAATGGCCCGGCTCATTCATGGTGTGCTCCACCAGGTCCATGAACATGTCACTGTCCAGGGTTTCCATAAGGATGTCCACCTCTTCCGCGTCCTCGTCCAACTCCGGCCCAGCCGCGCTCCCCTTGCCCGGTTCCGGCCGGGCCTCGCGCCCATTGTCCGGCTCCGGCCGGGCATCGCTCCCATTATTCGGCGCGGGAACCAGTTCGAAAAACCCGTCCGTATACAAAAACAGTGCGGACTCCCGGGGAAAAGAAACCGTGGCCGAGGTAAACTCCATGGGGAAGAAACCCAGCAAGGGATGGTTCGCCCCCAGCCGTTGCGCGGGTTCTTGGCCTTGTTGAAGTACCCCGGGGCAGTGCCCTGCGTTAATATACTTCATGTTTTTCTCGGAAAAATCAATATCTCCCACAAAAGCCGTAACAAAATCATGCTCGCGGCCAATGATTTCAATGAGATGCGAGTTGAGAAGATGCAGGGTCCGCTCCAGGCCGTGGTCCAGGTCCCGGGACAGGCGGAACAGAGTGCGCACAATGCCCATGATGAATGCGGCCCGCGCGCCGTGCCCCGACACATCCGCGATGATCACCCGCAGTAAATCGTCGTCCATGAGAAAATAATCGAAAAAATCGCCGCTGGCCTTGCCCGAAGGACGATACAGGGACTCGATACGCAGGCCGGGCACCAGGGGCGAGGACTGGGGCAGCAGCTTGGCCTGCAGGGAAGCCAGCATGTCGATTTCCCGGGACATGGCCGCGGTGGCGCTTTTGATGCGCCGGGTCAAGAGCACCTGGCGCGCGGCAACACCTACCCGCGCTAAAAGCTCCACGCGGTCGAACGGCTTGAACAGGAAATCATTGGCCCCCAGGTTCAGGCAGCGGGGTTTGAGGTCTTCGCCTTCCTCGCCCGTGAGGATCAGGATGAAGGTTTCGTGGTCGTGGGCCATGGAACGGATATGCTCCAGGAACTGAAACCCGTCCACTTCGGGCATGTTGATGTCCAGGAGGACAATGTCGGGTTTTCCCGAGTAGTAGCTGTCCAGTCCTTGCCGCCCGTCCTCGGCCAAAATCACGCGGTGGGCCCGGCCCAGGGTCGCCTCCAGGGTCATGCGCATGGTGGGCGAGTCGTCCACCACGAGAATCCTGATGCTCTGGTCCTGGTCCTCGCGCATGGGCCTCCCGCGTTTAGGCGAACATGTCCGAATCGAGCGAGATGGTGACCGGTCCCCAGT
>QZKZ01000021.1 GCA_004796465.1 Desulfovibrio sp. | reverse complement strand
TGCTGGAACCGAGTCTGAGCACGGTGATCAACCAGGGCTGGGCTGCGGATGAGGCCTTGGTGGTGGCGGAAGTGGAGGCCCGGCTCAGCCCGCCAACCCAGGAATCACTCTCCGGGCTGGAACAACTTGCGGACAAAACCTACGGACAAACCAGGATTTTCATATGGAAACATGTTCTTTCGCCATCTACCCCGGCACCTTCGACCCCATGACCTCGGGCCACGTGAGCCTTATCGAGCGCGGCCTGGACGTGTTCGAGTCCATTGTGGTGGCCGTGGCCAAGGATACGCCCAAAACCCCCTTGTTTTCCCTGGAAGAGCGCGTGGAAATGGCCCAAGAGGTCTTTGCGGACAATCCCAGGGTCAGCGTGGAGGCCTTTCACGGCTTGCTTGTGGACTATGTAGCCGAGCACGGCACGCGGGTCATCCTGCGCGGGCTCCGGGCCGTGTCCGATTTTGAGATGGAATTCCAAATGGCGCTCATGAACCGCCGCCTCAACCGCCACATCCAAACCGTGTTCCTCATGACCGACTACCGCTGGCTCTACATCAGCTCGACCATCATCAAGGAAGCAGCCAAAGTGGGCGGCGACGTGAGTGGCGTGGTGCCCGATCTGGTGCACGAGCGCCTGAAAAAGAAGTACGCCGAGCTTGCCGGAGCAACGTAAGGTTCGCCATGGCGGCTGACCAGCCCATAGTGTTTTTGGCCGGCCCCACGGGCGCGGGCAAGACCGAGGCAGCCCTTACTCTGGCCCGTGAATTCAGGGGATCAGTGGTCAATTTTGACAGCCGTCAGGTCTATCGCGACTTTCCCATTATCACGGCCCAACCCAGCCCAGAGGAGCAGGCCCAGTGTCCGCACCTGCTCTACGGATTCCTGGGCTGCGAGGAAAAGATCACGGCCGGGGCCTTTGTGGACATGGCCCGGAGCGCCATCGCCGAGGTGGCGGAACAGGGCCGCTTGCCCCTGCTCGTGGGCGGGACCGGGCTGTACATGCGCTCGCTGCTTTCCGGGCTTGCGCCCATTCCCCCCGTGGACCCGGCCATCTCCGAGGAATTGGACCGGCGTTTGGCGGCCGAGGGGCTCACTGCGCTCCATATCGAGTTGACTCGCTGCGACCCGGAGTATGCGGCCAAGATCCATCCCAACGACAAGCAGCGGACTTTGCGGGCCTTGGAGGTGTTCTTGGCCACGGGCAAGCCGCTTTCATGGTGGCATGAGCGGCCCGTGCAACGCCCGCCATACCGGGCCCTGGTCCTAGGCGTTCAAGTGGATTTGCAGGAACTTGCGCCCAGATTGGAGCAGCGCATCGAGGTCATGCTCGCAGCCGGGGCGCTCGACGAAGCCCGCGCTGCCCTGGAAAAGTGTCCTGACCCCCATGCGCCGGGTTGGAGCTCCATAGGCTGCGCTGAGCTGCGCGAGCACCTGCTGGGCGACTTGACCATGGACCAAGCCAAGGAGTTGTGGCTGAGAAACACGCGGGCCTATGCCAAACGCCAGCTCACCTGGTTTAACAAGGAACAGGACATGCGCTGGTTCCCACCCGGTGGCCTCAAGGCCGTGCTGGACGTGGTACGCGAGTTCCTGACCACGTAAGTCTAGTCATCTGAGGATACGTCTCAACTTTGTCTCAAAGACAGTGAGAAAAACTCCAGACTCAGCGTTCCGCTTACCTTCCCACCGGACCTCCCCCTGGCAGCCACTAGGCGCCTACAAGGTGCAGCACCTGGGGCGGCGCATGCCAAAGCAGTTTGCCCGTGAGCGGGGCAAAGTTGGTCACCTGCACCAGGGTCAAGCCGCTGTTTTCCACGACAAAATCGCCCGCACCGCCGCTGGTGCAGACCTTGGCCGCCAGCTTGGCCACATGGGGCAGGTGCCCGGCAATGAGCACCGAAGCTGGCGGATTCTTGGCCAAGTCTTCGAGGATTAGGCCGGGGGAAGCCATGGCTTTGACGCTCTCCGTCACCACAATGGCTGTTTCCGGGTAGTTCAGGGCTTTGGCCACCAAGGCCGCGGTTTGCCTGGATCGAAGTTTGGGGCTGGCCAAGATCAGTTCGGGTCGCACGGACAGGGCGGCCATGGCCCGGCAACTGCGTTCCACGCTTTCCCGCCCCAAGGGGCTCAGGGGTTCCTCGGGATCGATGTCCTTGGAAAAGCTTGCGCCGTGCTGCATGAGGTACAGGAGCATGGGAGCCTCCGGGTTGGTGTGGGCGGGCGCTGCATTTTAGCCCAAGACCAGGGTCGCGGGCAAGGCAGGGAAGGGGAGTGGTCCCGGCGTTTCACGATTGTGCACAGAGGACCGGGGCATGTTCCTTGCAAAGCTCTTCCAGGGAATCGTTACGGACCATGGCGCGGTCCGGCTGCTTCCCCGTTGTTCGGAGGAGACGAAATATGGGCGTTTCACGCCGCAAAGCACTCAAAGATCTGGCCTTGGGGCTGGCACTTGCGTGTTGGCCCGGATTGGCTCGGGCCACGGGAGCCGGTTCCGGTGATCCTTCGGCCATGGACTTGGCCATGCAGGGCCAGTTGCTGCTGGCCCAGGGACGTGGAACCGAGGCTGTGGCCGCCTTGGGCAAGGCCCTGAGCTTGGAGCCGGAAAGCGGCTGGGCCTGGGGGCTGCTGGGCCGGGCGCATATCCTGGCCGGTGACCCGGACCAAGCCCGCACGTGTTTCCTCATGGCCGTCTCCCTGGACCCATCGGATACCTACTCACAAATGATGGCCGAGCAGGTGGGCCGAGGTTCAGCCCTACCGGGCCTCCCTGGCCAGGATCAGCTTGAGGATTTGGAGCAGCAAGCCCAAGCCGAGCGGGAACGCTTTGCCATGCAGGGCCATGCCCAGGACTTTGTATTCCGCCGCGTAGCCTTGGATCCAGGCCACGGTGGATTCGATCCCGGCGCCATCGGTCCCACCGGGCTCAAGGAAAAGGACGTGGCCCTGGATATTGTCCGGCGTACGGCCTCACTCTTGGAGCGTCATGCGCCCGGCCTCGACCTTCTGCTCACCCGGCATGAAGATTTCTTTTTGCCCCTGTCTGCGCGCACGGCAGCGGCCAATCAATTCGGGGCGGACCTGTTCGTGTCCCTGCACGTGAACGCGGCGACCCGGGCCGGAGCCAACGGCGTGGAGACTTATTTCTGTTCTGAGCAGGCTTCAAGCGCCGGGGCCGAGCGGGTGGCCAGGAGCGAGAACCGGGCCCTGCAATATGAGGACGTGCAGGCGTCACCGGGATTGGTGAGCATCGAGGACATCCTGTTCCGGTTCGAACGCACGCGCTATTGGCGTGCTGGGGCCGGGGCCGCGGCCATGGCCCAGGCCAGGCTGGTGGAACTGTTGCCCGGTTTGGAGAATCGCGGCGTGCACAGCGCGAACTTTGTGGTGTTGCGCAAGGCGCGCATGCCTGCCGTGCTCCTGGAAACCGGCTTTATTTCCCACCCCCGTGAAGAGGCCCGCTTGCGGGGAACGGCCCGCCGCCAAGAGATAGCCGGGGCAGTGGCCCAAGCCGTTGTGGACATGGCGCGGCAGGGGGTGGAGCCGTGATGGTCCGCATCACGGCAATAGTGGCGACGGCCATGTGGCTGTTCTTGGCTGGAGGAGTCGCGGCCCAGGCTATGGAAAGCGGGCACGAGACCACCATGGAATTGTTGGTGCTGGGCGCGGACCTGCAATACCAAGGCCTGGCCGCTGAAGCTGAAGAAGTGTTCGCCGGGTTGGTGGAGCGCGATCCGGACAATGTTTTTGCGAGAAACCAACTGGCCCTGGCCCGAGCCAGGCAAGGCAAGTTCGAGCAAGCCCTGGAGGGCTTCAGCCAAGTGTTTGCCGTCCATCCCGAGAATAGTTTCTCTGGTGTTTGGCGTAGTGTGCTGCTGCTGGCCTTGGATCGTGTTGGAGAAGCTCGGGCCACGCTGGAGCAAATCCTTACCCTGGACCCGGACAATGCCGACGCCATGTATTACCTCGGGGTGATCCACTGGGCCCAGCGCGATTCGCTGGAAGCGGTCCGCTTGTTTCTCCAGGCCCAGGCCGTAAACGGGCACAGTCCGCACACCCATTTTCGCCTGGCCCTTGCTTTTCGGTCCCTGGGCATGGAAGCCAACGCCCGCTTGGAAATCCACCGCACCCTGGCCCTTGACCCCGGCCATACCGGCGCTTTGAATGTTCTGGGATGGATGGTGTATACTCAAGGTGACTGGACCGGGGCGCAAACCTGCTGGCAACGGGTCGTGGATTTGGACCCATCCAATGGGGACGCCCGCGCCAACCTGGCCCGCATCTTGACCTGGCGCGGGTTGACCGTCGTGCATCAGGGCGATCGTGATCAGGGCTTGGAACTGCTGCAAGAGGCCTTGGCCGTCAACCCCGGCGACAGGGCCGCGTCATATGCATTGCGCACCATGCATCAAGAGAATATTTCAACCGTGAGTTCAGAGAGATAACCATCATGTATCCTGGAAGAGGAACAAAGGAGAACATCCCCATGCGCACCTGTCTGCTTTGTGTGTGGTGCTTGGGCATGGCCATGCTTGTTGCCCTGCCGGTTGCGGCGCAGCAGGAACAGGACTTGGCCCCGTACATCGAAGACCACGGCAACGGGACCTTGGACTGGCAAGAAGGCCGCATCATTGGAATGGGCGTGGGAACGCCTCCGTCCGGCGCCACGAGTTTGGCCCAATCGCGGGCCATGGCCGTGCGTGCGGCCACGGTGGTGGCCCGGCGTAATCTGCTGGAAATCCTCATGGGCGTGCAGATCGACTCCACCACCACCATCGAGAACTACATGGTCAGGGACGACGCTGTGGAGGCCCAAGTGCGTGGCCATTTGCAGAACTCCCAGGTCATCGACACCGTGTATCTCCAGGATGGTTCGGTTGAGGTCACCGTGGGCATCGCCCTGCGCGGCGGGTTCGCGGACGTGGTCATTCCCCGCACCACGCTCTTTGACACCTCCCCGCCGATTCGGGTTGATCCCTTGCCCGAGCCACTCCCTGATCCCGGAGCGAGCAACGCGGACATGGTCGAGCCCCTGCCCGCTGGAGCGGCAGGACTGCGCTCGGGCCTGGTGGTGGACGCGCGCGGCTTGGACGCCAGGCCCGCCATGACCCCGCGCATTCTCGACCAGGACGGGCGCGAGGTCTACGGCTCCTCATTCGTGAGCCGGGACTACGCCGTGCAGCAGGGCATGGCCGGGTATGCCCGCGATCCCCAGGCCGCAGCAGCCAATGACCGGGTTTCGGGCAATCCACTCGTGGTCCAGGCCGTGGACGTGTCCGGCGAGGCGCGCACCGACATCGTGATCAGCAATGCAGACGCCGAGCGTTTGCGCCAGGCAGCGAGCGTGTCCAATTTTCTCGAGCAATGCCGGGTCATGATCGTCCTGGACTAGCGTATGCCAAACCTTCAGGGAGACAAAATACCCATGAGTCACACACTCTCCACAAGACAATTTTTCCTGGCCGTGGTCATGATCACAATCCTCGCAGCCTGTTCCACTGACGTCCGGCCGCCTGTCGGGCACATGGACACCCCGCGCCACCACTATGAAAACGGCCTGCGTTTTCTCGATGACAACGATCTGCAGCGCGCCACCCAGGAGTTTCACCTGGCCTTGGAAATGGATCCGGACTACGGCCCGGCCCTGTCAGGGCGCGGCGTGGTCCTGGCCATGCGCGGCGACGAGGACGGAGCGAGGGAGTTTCTGGACGAGGGCTACTCCGCGGCCCAGGACGAGGAACAGGAACTCGTCTCCCACATCTCCGCGATCCGGTCTTCCGCGGCCCTGGCCGAGAACGGGGCCTTGTCCCCGGGCGAAGCCGCTGATTGGAGCGAGGACGCCTTTGTGGACGGTCTGGACCTCATTGAAGACAACCCAGGCCTCAATGATCCTGCCCTGTACTATTACATGGGCGATACCTATTTGCAGGCCCTGGATTTTGCCTCTGCCGAAACCATGTACAGCCGGGCCAGGGATTTGGGCCAGGGCTACGAGGCCAAAGCCGAGGCCCGCTGGCGCATGGTCCAGGACATCCGCCGCGCTGCGCCGCAAAGTTCCATTGGCAAGCGCATCGCCCTGGTGGAGTCCATCACCCGCGCGGACATGGCTGCCCTGCTCGTGGAAGAGCTGGATATTGAGCAGCTTTTTGGTTCGCCTTCCATGGCTGGTGCTTCCTCCAGTGGGTTCACCCCGCCGGGCTCTAGCCCGTCCGGCACAGCTGCTGACCGCGTCACCGATATCTGGGGCCACCCCTTGCGCGCGGATATGGAGCGGGTGATCAACCTCGGTGTGCGCGGGCTCGCGCCTTATGAAGACGGCCGTTTCGATCCGGACGCGCCCATGGCCCGGGCCGAAGTGGCCCTGGTGCTTGAGGACATCATTGTCCGGGCCACCAATACCCCGTCCCTGGCCACCATGTTCTTTGGCCAGCAAAGTCCGTTCGCGGATATGCGCTCGGACCACCCCGCGTTCAACGCGGTCATGGTCTGCACCACTCGCGGGCTCATGGCCGGGCGGGCCGGTTCCGGCAACTTCGATCCCACGGGCGGGTATTCCGGTGCCGAGGCCGTGCTGTCCATCAATCAACTGCGTGTGGAGCTTGACCGGCTCTAATCAGGTAGAGAAGAAAGAACCGTTTTTCGCGTCCTTACGCTCCCCTTTACGGCGCGCCGTCCTCTTGGTAGCAGGGGACCGGCGTGGTGCTTGGCGCTGGGCTCGGAATGCAGCGGCATTGTCCTTGGACCGAGCGTCATGTACAATGATTTGTGCGCCTGGAATGTTTCCAGGGATAATGGGGCATGGCCATGTCCGCGAGGGCCGTGCCATTGGAGCCTATGCAAATGATTGGATTGATGAGAAAAATTCTGCTCGTGACAGCGCTGTTCACGCTTGTTGCCCTTCCGGCCCACGCCGCCCTGGTGGAAGTCGAGTGGGACGAGCCTGATCCGGCGCAACATACCCAGCTCAAGGCCGACGCCGTGGAGCGCGCCAAGGAAAAGGCCGTGCTCGAGGCGGCCATCGCCTTGCTGCCCGAGGAGATGACCGAGGCCCGGCAGGTGCTGCTCACCCAAGAGCTGCAAGGCCAAGCCGACAACTTCGTGTTGACCTACGCCGAGGTCAGCATGTCCCAAACGCCCACGGGCTGGGTGCTGTTCCTGGAAGTGACCATCAATGAACAGCAACTGATGTCCTGGCTCAAGCAGGTGGGCATGTACCATACCACGGCCCAGGTCCAGTACTATGATCTACGCGTGGTGGGCGCGGGCGACGAGGTCTGGGAAGAGATCGGCCGCTTGCAGGCGGTGTCCGGCGTGGAACCCCAGGCCGGAGCCATGCCCCGCCTCACCCTGGAGCTGGCCGGCACCCTGTGGAACGGCCATATTGAGACCGGCGGCGGTTGGCACAGCGAAACCGGCGATTCCTTGGAAAGCGTGTGGTACGCCCTGTGGGGCTACTATTTCGGCGAAGGCGGCGGTGTGCGTCCCACGGGCGGTACAAGCGCGAGTGCGGGCGCCGGGGGCGTGGCCACGGCCGGAGGCGGTGATACGGGTTTCAGCATCCCGGCAGGCTCGGGCGAGGTCCTGGAAATGTCGGGTTGGTACACTGCTGACGGCGTATACGCCTTTAACAAGACCTTGACCGAGGAGTGGACCAGCGAAGTGGCGGCCGCCGAACTGTTGGGAGTGACCATGCGCTCCACCGGGCTCTCGGCCAGGTGGCTGGTGCGCGCGGCCAGTCCCGCAGCCCTGGAGGCCAAGCTGCAGAGTTACGTGTCGGGCCGGGGCCTGACCTTTGTGCTTCACGCCAGGTAGTCCGGACCCCTGAAAGAGAAAAACCCCGGTCCGCATGCGGGCCGGGGTTTATATTTACCGAGAGAAAGCGGTGATCAGGACGCGCTGTCGGTCTTGTCCGTGGTTTCCTTGGACACTTCCTCGCGCGGGGTGACGTCGATTTCATCGGGCTCGGTTGTGGCCCTTTTAAAGTTCTTAATGGCTCGCCCCAGACCTCCGCCGATCTCGGGCAGCTTGTTCGCGCCAAAAATAATGAGCACGATTACCATAATAATCAGGAGTTCCCAAAGGCCGAAGCCGCCACCAATCATAATCTTGCCTCCATTGAGTGATGACAGGGCTATACACGGGCCATTTGGGCAGGTCAAGGCACTCATTTGTGCTGGGATATCCAGCTCATTGAGATGTCTCTCTTTCAAGGGAAAAACGCGGGGAAAAGATTGCTTTCTCGGCGCTATGCCCGTATCAGGAACAGACCCCGGCCATGAGTGGAGCGGCAGAGTTTTATCTGGCCGGGGGTGTGGAGCGGTTGCTTGGCAGGCAAAATACACCCCCTCCCCGGCGTGAATTGCGCCAGTTTTCTCCAGGGCCGTTGCCTCTATGAGGAACGGATCAACCCTGGACTCCATGCGTCGTGGCGCTGTCAGGTCCTGGTGCGTTTGGAAGAGGAATACGACCGCTTCCTGGACCAGGCCGAGCATTTTTCTCTGGACCTGCGCACGGCCATGAATATCTGGGAGAATCGTGCTGATGCCCTCATGGGCGTTCGTCCTCCTTGCGGCGAGTATTCGCCGGGACGTTTGGATATCCAGGAGTTGGGGGAAAACGAGCGGCCCGAGGACGCTGTCCTGGATTGCGCCCATTACTGGCTGGGCCTGTGCCTTCCCAAGCTGCCGCCGTGCAGCGGCGTGTGCCCGCTCTTTGCGCCCCGCAAAACCCAACAAACCGAAACGGGCTGATCATTGTTTCGCCCTTCACGGAGTACTGCATCGTGGACCCCTCGGAAACGCTTCCTGCGTTCGTGTGCGCCCCTTGGCTGCATGCGGAAATGATTCCTCAGGCCGTGCTGGATTGCCCGGGCGGGGCTGTGTTCAATCCCGGCTTGGCCCAAGGCGAACTTCAGGCCGGAGCCGCCAACTGGTTCTCACCCGCTGATCTGCCCCTGGACCCCAGAAGCGCCCGCCGCGTCTTGGCCGAAATGCTGGAATTCGGGCGGCAGGCGGCGCGGCCCAGCGACCTGGCTGTTTTCAGCGTCAAGCCCATTGATGACAACTACTCGGAAACCGTGCTCAACATTGACGCGGAAATGCGCGACCTTTCCACATTGGAGCAGGGCGTAGGCGCAGGTGCGGAAGCTGCGGGCCAGGCCCGGCAAGAGGCCAAGGAAAAGGAGTCGGCTTTCAAGGCGCAGCAGGCCTTGCTCCTGGCCTGGCAGGCCGAGGAACATATTGTGGAGCTCATGGGGCTGGAGAACGGCCTGGGCAAGGGTTGGCAGGGTTTTGAGAATTCCCTGGGCCTGAGCGAGGAAGGCGAGGGACTGTCCGAGGAGTTCCAAATCACGTCGGATCGTTTGCGCACCTTGGCTGGTGACCGTCCTACTCCGGATTGGAAAAACGTGTTGGCCGCCATGGCCAGATTTCTTCCCTTGGGCACGGCCATTGTGGCTTGCCGGTCGGACATGCTGAAGTATTGGCAAGAGCAAGGCCTCGACATCAAGAGTCCCGAGCCGGACAAGCTCCCCCCGGGGTTGGGGGCTGAACTCTTGGCCGGTGTTGTCTCGGAGATGTATTGGCGGCTCATTGGTTTGGATGAGCATGATCCGGATTTGCCGTGGCTGGACAGGCCGGTGGTGGTGTTCTGCCTCAAGGAGGAGGGCGGGCAATGATCCCCTGGGATGAGTGGGAAAGCCTGGAGCAGCTTCGCGGCTTGATCTTTGATTGCGACGGGGTGCTCTTTGATTCGTTCCAGTCCAATGTGGGCTATTACAACGCCATCCTGGCCGAGATCGGCATGGGACCCATGTCTCCGAAGCAAGCCGAGTACGTGCACACCCACACCGTGACCCAGTCCCTGGCCCATATCGCCGGACTCGAACGGGTTGAGGAAGCCCTGTCCATGCGCTTCAAGGTGGATTACAACGAGGTGGCCTTGCCCTATCTCCAGCCAGAGTCCGGCCTGTACGAGCTTCTGGATTGGCTCATGAATCAGGGCGTGCGCATGGGCGTGTCCACAAATCGGACCACCACCATGGACCGGGTCGTGGCCTACTATGACCTGGGCAAGTATTTTTTTCCGGTGATGACCGCGTCAAATTCCCGGGCCAAGCCGAGTCCCGAGGGCGTGTACACCATTCTCGACTCTTGGGGCTATGCGCCCGAGGAAGTGGCCTACATCGGCGATTCGGATGTGGACCGCAAGACTGCCTTGGCTGCGGACGTGCCCTTTTGGGCCTACAAGAACCCCAAGCTCAAGGCCCGGGTCCATGTGGATGATTTTTGGAAATTGCGGCGGGTGCTGAACGAGGCCTTTTCCGGGGGGCGCAACCCTTTGGTCTGACAATCCGGCCAGTATTCGCCAAGGGTGTTTTTTTCCTTGATTTCTTTACTCCGTACAGGAACAATATACTCAACAAGTCAACAACCCGTTGGAGTAGTACAGCCCAGGAGGGAGATCGTACGTGTCCTTTTTGCTCAAAGCGATAATATTGGTCGCCAGCACCATAATCAATATTTACTTCTTCATCGTCATTATTGCAGCGCTCATCACCTGGGTCAGCCCCGATCCCTACAACCCCATTGTCCAGATCCTGCGACGCTTGACAGAACCTGTGTTTCGTCTCGTGCGCAGGGTCCTGCCATTCGTGGTTATTCAAGGTGTGGACTTGTCGCCCGTGGTTGTACTCATCGTCTTGCAGGTGGCGCAACAGCTGCTTTGGGAATTGCGGGTCATGGTCGCCCAATAAAGGGCTTTCCCTGGAGATGAAGGTACCGGAATATGTGACGCCCGCTGGGGGCGATGGATGGCGAATCGCGCTCTGGGTCCAGCCCGGCGCGAAAAAGGATGAAGTGCAGGGGCTCTA
>QZKZ01000405.1 GCA_004796465.1 Desulfovibrio sp. | reverse complement strand
TCCCACCTGGATGGAGCCGGTAATCCCGCGCAGGAGCCAATGCAAGGAGCCGTTAAAGGCCATGGCCGAACCAAAATGGAACAGGCTGCGGAACACGCCGTCTTGGTAAAAAGGGCCAAATGGCAGGATCACGGCCAAGCCAAAGACCCAGGAGTGGGCAATAGTCCTGCGGTCAATGACAAAGGGCAGGGCCAGGATGGCCACGTACTTGGCCTGCACGGCCAAGCCCAGCATGAGGAACATGAGTTTGGGCCGCTGGGCGAGCCAGGCCGCCAGGGTGGCGGTAAGTAACAGGTTTTGCAGGGCGTCGAGATGGCCCTGGCCGGCCATGGCCGTGAGCAGCAAGGGACAAGCCGCGTACAGCCAGGCATAACGCAGGGGTTGTCTTTTCCGGGCCAGGATCCAGAGCAGCAAACCCAGAGTCCCCATATCAGCCAAGAGCATGATTATCTTGATCGCCATGGGCGAGTACCAGACCAGGCTCACCACGGTGAACAGCAGGGTCATGAGCGGTGGGTAACACGCGGTCTGGTCAGGGTGGTTGATCCCCGGCCAAATGGTTTCGTCGCGCAGGTGCTCCAAGGCCGGATCGTCCGGGGCCAGCTCATAAGGGGAATATCCCTGGGCAGAGACTTCCCCTTCCCAGAGGTAGCGGTACACATCGTCGGACTCGGGCGCGGGCAGCATGGCCACGCGAAACAACAGACCCGCGATCAGGATGATCCACACGGTGGTGCGCATATCCAGGTTCTTGGGAAAGAACAGGACCAGCAAGATGGCCACGGCCCAGGCCGCGGCCCAACATCCCATGTACACGTAGCTGTCAGCCCCGATGGGACCGAACAGGCCCATGACCAGGGACACGCCAAGCCCCAGCAGGATCAGGAGGAAAAACATGACCCGGCCGGGAGTGAAGGGGATGAGGGGTGTCTGGGGGTCGATATCTCGGGAAGCAGGGGGTGCGGGAGAAGGTGTCATGTTGAAGACCTATGGACTCTTGGCTCCCGCGCTGCGGGATGTGAATCCCATGGTTTGCAGCAGGGTCAGGGAGCCGATGAACAGGTAGCCCAGGCTGTATACGCCCAGGAACGGACCCACGAACCACACGCCCTGGACCAGATAGTGGGCCAGGGAAACCGAGCAGTACACCCCCACGCCAAGTTCCACAAGCGCTACCCAGGGAAATCGTAATCCATAGGTTTTTATTTGTTTATCCCCCTTCTTGGGGGTGCGCACGAACGGACTCTCCATTCCGGCAAACGCCTCCAACACAGCGCGGGTGTTGCTGACCGCCAGGCCCACGCCGACCACGATCAGGGCGGGCAGCCAGGCGATCCTCAATGGCCAGTCCTTGTAGGCCGAGCGCTGGCTGACCAGGTACAGGGTGCTGGGCGCGGACATAGCCAGGACCAGGAGCACGGCCAACACGGCGAAGGCCGCCGGGCCCAGCACGTATTGGCGGGTCATGAGCACGGGCAGGGCCAAGAGCGAGAGGATGAGCATGAGCGGATGCACGAGATAGTGCGTGAGGTGGAAAAAGGCCTGGACCTTGGCTATGAGCGAGGCCTTGGTCCGGAGCACCTGGGGAAAAATCTTCTTGGCCGTCTGGATCGAGCCCTTGGCCCAACGAAACTGCTGACTTTTGAACGCGCTCACGTCTTCGGGAATTTCAGCCGGAGCCACCAGTTCGGGCAGGAACATGGTTTTCCAACCCTTAAGCTGGACCCGGTAGGACAGGTCCATGTCCTCGGTGAGCGTGTCCCACTGCCAGCCACCTCCTGATTCTATGGCCTCGCGCCGCCACAGCCCGGCCGTGCCGTTGAAGTTCATAAACAGCCCATTCCAGGTCCGGGCCGATTGTTCGACCATGAAGTGCCCGTCAATGCCAATGGATTGGGCGCGGGTGAGCAGGGATTTTGCCCGGTTGAGATGCCCCCACCTGGCCTGGACCAACCCCACCTCGGGCTTGATCTGGAAAAATGGCGCGGATTTGAGCAGGAAATCCCGGGGCGGCACAAAGTCAGCATCAAAAATGGCGTAGATGTCAGCCGGCAGTTCCCGCATGCCATGGGCCAGGGCTCCAGCCTTGAACCCGGTCCGGTCCGTGCGGCGCACCACGCGCACGTCGTGGCCCTTGTCCCTCAGCTCATAGGCGGTTTGGTCCACAATGTCGCGGGTTTCGTCCGTGGAGTCGTCCAGGACCTGGACCACGTGGCGTCCCTTGGGCCACTGCATCTCAGCTGCCGCGCACATGGCCCGGGCGCACACATTGACTTCATTATATATGGGCAACTGGGTCACCACCAAAGGCGCGTCATCGCGCTGCATGGGATCGCCGAAGTCGGCCAGTTCCTTGCGCATGCCCGCCAGCGCTTCCTGCTTGCGCCGTGTAAAGAAAACAATCATGAGATAGGCGTTGAGGCCGTAGCAGAACAGCATGCCTGCTGCCGTGAAGTAGATCACGGCCAAGGCGTCATACAAAAAGTTCATTGCAGGACTCATCATGCAGTCACTTTATGAGGTCAGATCGTTGAGGCTCCAGTTGTAGTCGAGAAAGCCCACATCCGGTTCGGGATTGTCCTCCAGCCACTGCCGTATGTCCTCGGGAGCATACGGTGCGATGAACTCCAGTAGAGTCCCCCCCCGGGTGAAATCCCCAGCAAACCAGTCGAAAATTCTGCTAATGGTAATGCTGGAATCCGCCTTGTCCAGGACCAATCCTTCGGGCGACGCCAGAAACACACGCGCGGCCTCATCAAGCTGGGCGTCAATATCCAGGGCCGTATACGCCCCGGCCCTGAGGGGCGGACAACTTATGGACGCGCACACAATGGCGAAATGGATGCGGGGCTCTTGCAGCTCGTCACGCAGCTTGGCGTGTTCCATCTGGTCCAAGCTCAGGGTTTCCCCGGCAATACGCCACTCCTCGTGTTTCCACTGGTGGTAGCCAAAACGGTCCTCGATCTCGGTGATGCTGGCGATGTCACCGTAATGCCTGAGGATCATGCGCAGGGTACAGGCGTTGTAGGCGTTGATGTACAGGGCCAGCTTTTCCTCGCGCGAGGCGTCGTTGGGAAGCGGCGCTGCCAGGCTCTCGATGTAGGTGTCCAGCACATCCACTTCAGCGGCCATTCCAGCATAATCCACCAGGCCTTCTCGCACGTGGCGTTGGAGAAGCCCGCCCAGGGGGGAATGGTCCACTTGTGCCTTACAATCCAAGGGCAAAAGCGCCGCGCCCAACACCATAGCCACGAAACACAGCATGGCGAATCGCACGTTTCACCTCGTTTTCTCGATTATTTAAGTGGAACCATGGGGCCGTTGCGCACCGTGTCCTTCCACACGTCCTCGTCCCATTCCATGTGCTGGAGATTGCGCACCGGGCAGACCGACACGCAGATGCCGCACTGGATGCAGCTGGAGTTGGCGTTGTCAAAGGGTTGGGCGTTCTTGGCAAACTCCATGACCGGGATGCCCATTTGGCAGTATTTGGAACACAGGCCGCACTCGATGCAGTGGGCGCCGGAGCTGATCTTGCGCTGGGAGGTATTACCGGCCACGGCGTGCATGACCCGGGACAAGGGACACAGGAAGCGGCACCAGATGCGGTTGCCCCAAAAGGGATAGGCAGCCACGCCAATGACCCCGGCCAGGAGGAAATCCACGAGCAGTTCCTGCCAGGTCCAGGCCGTGGACTCGGCATTGGCCAGGCCCAGGGCCACGAAACAGGCCACCACGCCGAGTATTGTCCATTGGCCGAAGTTCTCCCAGGCCCTGGCCCGCCGCCCGCGCGGCGCAAGGTGCCGCCAGCGGTCGCCGAATGTCTCGGCCAAACAGCCGCAGCCGCAGACCCAGCTGCAATACATCTTGCCCGTGAACTTGCTGTACAGGGGCACGCCGATAAAGGAGAACACCGTGAACCAGACCAGCCAAAACAGGTTGGCGGACATGGGGTCCTTGAAGTTCCAGACATAGAGCGGGGCAGGAATCACCAGGCCGTAGCTGCGCCAGCCATCGGCCAGGGCCAGGATGCCCTGGAACACGATCTCCGGAATGATCCATAGCAGCAGCACCTGGGAGATGATGACCACGATGTAGCGTTTGCGCTGAAAAGGATCGCCCCGGTACTTACGCAAACAGCCCAGCCCGAACACGAGCACCAGGGCCGAATACACGGCCCCGGCCCACAGGGACGGCCCAGCGGGCAGCACTCCCGAGGCCCATTCGCTCACCGTGCGGGTCCAGCCGTACAGGCCCAGGGAATCGCCGGTCCAAAACCCCCAGGACTCGGGAAACACAAAACCTTTGAGGAATTCCTTTTTCCAGAGATAGTAGAACAGGACCACGGCCAGGAAACCCACGAGGCGGGCCATGCGGCCCAAGGTCCAGTCGCTTTCCATGCGGATGCCCAGCTTGCGCAGCAAGGGCAAGGGCAAGTCGCTGCCCAGGGCGCAAAACACCACGTCGTTTTTCAGGGTGCTTTCCTCGCCCTTGCAGGTAATGGCCACTTCCTGTTCGGTCACGGCCTTGGGCGATGTATTATAATGGATCTTGATCTTGCCCTTGGCTGCCAAAGCGTGGAGCGCGTCCCGGTTGCGCTGCTTGGGCCGGTCGATTTTATCCCGCCGCACCAAGAGGGAGACCCGGTTGCGCTCGGCAAGGGCCAGGGCGATCTCTGCGGCAACGTCGCCCGCTCCCACCACCACCACGTCTTGGTCAGTGAAGTCGTCGGGATCAGACAGGGAGGTCCGGCACTTGGCCAGGTCCTCGCCAGGAATGCGCAAGCGGCGGGGT
>QZKZ01000091.1 GCA_004796465.1 Desulfovibrio sp. | reverse complement strand
TCGTGGAGTTCAGACAGTATCCGGTTCAGCTCCCAGGCAAAGGTTTCGCCGTCAATCCGATCCTTGAACCGGTCCAGGCTGTCATCCTTGACCGCTTCCCAGTCAATGTCCTTGTATTCGAAATAGGAATAGCTCAAGGAGAAGTCGTTCCAGACCTCAAGAAACAGGGCCTGTCCAGGGGTGAGGGCCTGGCAGTTTGCCCGCAGGCAACTCCCGGCAAGCAACGCGAGCGTCATCACCGCGAACAAGACAAGGGCATTCAGGGCCCGCCAGGGTTTGCCTCGGACCTGGCGGGTACGGGAGTTGTGTAACGTCATGAAATCCTCGTTGCCAACAAGTTGGTGAATGCGGCATGGCCTCTTTCCATATCGGAACAGGAGTGTTGACGCCATCCCTTCATGCTAGTATAGGGGACAGTGTTAACCACTGCACATTACAGGCCATTGCCCACTTAGTGGTTCGGGCCAGGGCCATGAATTGATGCTTTGACCATCCCGTAAACTCCAGACAGGGATACGCCATGAACATTTTGATTGTTGACGACGATTCCATCACCCGTTCCACGCTCAAGGAAATCCTGTCGGCATACGGTACCTGCGATCTTTGCGTGAACGGAAAGGAAGCGGTCCAGGCCTTTCACTACGCCTTTGAGACCAGCTCTCCCTATGACATGATCGTCCTGGATATCGTGATGCCCGAAATGAACGGCATTGAAGCCCTGGACGAGATCCGCCGGGTGGAGAAGGTCAACAACGTGGCCCCGGGCGACCATGTGAAAATCGTCATGTATACCACGGAAGACGACATAGAGACCGTGACCAAGGCTTGGCACGAGCTTGGCGCGGATTGCTACCTGAACAAACCCATCAACCGTGAAGCTCTCATCGACAATATGAAGAACATCGGCCTTATCTGATCGATACGGCCTCCAGGCAACGGTCTTATGGCCGTCAGCCCTGTCACGAAAAAAGCCCAAGCCCCTGGTGTTGTTCTCAGCGGCTTGGGTTCTTGTGTCTTGGACACTCCACACGTTCCGACCGCCCAGGCCAGGGCAGTCCGGTTGTTTCATGAAAAAAGCCTTACCCCAGCGGATAAGGCTTGAATACTTAGGGATATCAGGACCGGGTATCTCAGGCGTACTCCCTGAGTTCGCGGATCCCCTCCAACACCATTTGCAGGTATTTATCCAGAACGTCCAAATGCTTGCCCGCCTTGTCCAATTGCTTGGCCAACAGGTATTTCTCTATTTCCCGGGATGTTCGGCGCAACTCGTTGGCCGACACGTTGCCTGCGGCTCCGGCCAGGGAGTGTGTGAGATTGCGGGCCTTTTCAAAATCCCGGTCCGCAATGGCCGCCCTGATCTCCGCGGCCGAGGTTTCAAAGTCGTCGGCAAAGATGAACAGGAAGCGCCGCAGCAACTCCTTTTTGCCGTTGACCCGGGCCAGGGCCTCTTCGGTGTCCACGCCCGGCAGCACCGGGAAGTCGTCGCCTTCCTGGGGGCTCTGTTCGCTCTCGGGCGCGCGCAGGTTCTTGATGCCGTCCAAGACTTTGGCCAGCTTCTTTTCCAGGTCGTCGAATTGGGCTTCAGCCTCGGTCAGCTTGTAGCCCAGAATGAGCTTTTCGATTTCCTTGGCGGTTTTTTTCAAGGCATGGGCCGAGATGTTGCCGGCGGCTCCGGACAAGGAATGGGCCAAGTCGCGGATGCCCTTCATGTTCATGTCGTCGTAGGCTTCGCGCATGCGTTGGGGAGCGTCGTGGAAATCGTCGTTGAAGAGGAACAGGAAGCGCTTCATGAGCTCCACTTTACCGTTGACCCGTTCCAGGAATTCTTCCACGTCAACGCCGGGCAGCTTGAGTTCGGGCTGCTTTTCCTCTTGCGGGGTTTCACCGCCGCGCAGGGCGCGGATGCCCGGCAACAGATCCGTGAGATGGTTGTCCAATCTCTCAAGCAGGGTGGTGATTAACTCCCTGTTTTCGTTTTTTGCAGCTTTTTCGATGTCACGAGCTGATTCGCGCACGCTGTGGGCCGCGATGTTCCCGGCCGCCCCGGCCAAGGCGTGGGACAAGTCCCTGATCTGCTTGAAATCGTTTCCTTCCAGGCCTGCGCCGAGTTGGGACGCTATAGACTCGAAGTCGTCGAGGAACAAGAACAAAAAGCGGCAGTACAATTCGCCCTTGCCACCTGCCCTGTCCAGGCCTTCGTCAAGGTCCACTCCCTTGAGCGCCTTGAGGGAGCCGTACAAGGTGTCGCCATGCATTTTCTCAATGGCCGAGGGCAGGGATTCCGTGGCGATGTATTGGCGAAGGGTACGGATGAGGATATGCCGGTCAATGGGCTTGGTGATATAGTCGTTCATGCCCGCTTCCAGGCACTTGCTCTTGGCGTCGCCCATGGCGTGCGCGGTCATGGCCACAATGGGCACTTCACCCTTTTTTCCGGGCAGTTTCCGGATCATTTCCGTGGCTTCATAACCGCCCATTTCAGGCATTTCCACGTCCATGAGCACGGCGTCGTAGTCACCTTCCTTGACTTTTTCCAAGGCCTCCACGCCATTGTTGGCGATGTCCACGATCAGACCGGTGATCTCCAGGAGTTCGATGGCCACTTGCTGGTTGAGGTAGTTGTCCTCGGCCACAAGCACCCGGGAATTGGCGAAAATACCGGCCACCCGCCAGGTATCCTCCACGCGCCGGGCCGGAACCTTGAACATGAAGATTTCCATGATCGCGTTCCACAGGCTGGAGGACTTGACCGGCTTGACCAGGAAGGCCTTGATCCCTTCTTTTTCCGCGCGGATGATGTCGTCGTTGCAGCCGAACGCGGTGATCAGGATCGGCTTGGGCGGATTGCCCCCCATGTCCTTGACCTTGCGGTAGAGGTCGATGCCGTCCATGCCACCCAAGCGCAGGTCCGTGAGTAGCACGGAATAGGTGCCGGGGTCCTGTTTACCCAGGATTTCCAGGGCCTCTTCCCCGCTTGAGGCGGTGTCCGTTTCCACGCCAAAGGAGCGCAGCATTTTTTGCAGCACCGTGCGGCTCGACTCGTTATCATCCACGATAAGGGTCTTTGCCCCGGCGATTTCTGCGGGCAAAGCCTTGTCGGTGGGCGCTTGATCCTCGACCCTGCGGACCTGGATGGTGAAGGTAAAGGTGGAGCCCTTGCCCATCTCGGTTTCACACTCGATGTCGCCCTGCATCAGGTTCACGAGTTTTTTGCATATGGACAGGCCCAAGCCGGTGCCGCCGAAGTTGCGGGTCGTGGAGCCGTCAGCCTGGGTATAGGGCTTGAACAGTTTTTCCTGGACCTCGGGAGTCATGCCGGCTCCCGTGTCCCTGACTGTGAAGCGGACGACCAGGCTGTCGCCCAGGTCTTTTTCCAGGGACGTCTTGAGCAGGACCTCGCCCTTTTCCGTGAACTTAAACGCGTTGGAGCACAAGTTGACCAGGATTTGCTTGAGGCGCAGGGGGTCGCCCATGATCATGGGCGGCACTTCCCCGTCCCTGTCCACGATCATTTCCACGCCTTTTTCCCCGACCTGGGGCCGGAACATGTCCGAGATTTCGTCCAGGGTTTCCGTGAGGTCAAAGGGCAGGAGCTCAATGTCCAGCTTGTCTGCCTCGATCTTGGACAGGTCGAGGATGTCGTTGACCAGGCCGAGTAAGGACTTGGCCGAGGAGCGGATGATGTTCATGTACTCGCGTTGCTTGGGCGCGAGCTGGGTGTCAACGAGGATGTCCGACATGCCGATGATGGAGTTCATGGGCGTGCGGATTTCGTGGCTCATATTGGCCAGGAACAGGCTTTTGGAAAGGTTGGCCTTGTCCGCCTCGGCCTTGAGCTTGGTCATCTGGACCAAGGCCTTTTTCAGCTTGCGGGCGTAGACCTCTTGCTTTTCCTTGGCCAGGATCAGCTTTTTGGCGTTGTCCTTGAGGGCTTCTTGGATTTTCTCCCGCATGGTCCGCTCGTTTTTCAAGCGGCGGGTGGATTCCTCTTTCTCAAGGCGGACTTGACGGAGATTTTTGGCGTTGGCGCGCAGCGCTTCCTGGATTTGGATGCGCATTTTGCGTTCGCTTTCGCGAAGCTCACGCTCGGTGTTCAAGATGCGGGTGTTCTCGTCGTTGTCATCAGAGGAGACGCCCAGCACCTTGGCGTTTTGTTTCAGCGCGTTAAGCGCTTTTTTTGACATGCCGTCGGACATGGTGGATAGTTTACCGTGGATAAGGTTGGCTAACGTTTTCCCCCGTGAATGTTACTTCTTGCGCCGCAATGGAACAATCATGCTGCAACGGGCAAGGATAATGGTTGTTTCGGCACCCCCGGCACGGCGTCCCCATGAAGCCGGCCAGGCCCCCTGTTGCCTGGTTTCGCCTTTACAATAGTATACTCTCCGGGTTTCATCAATGGAGAAAAGCCCTCTTGCGAGGGCTTAGAAGGCGACGGAAACGTACTCCTCAAAGGTCGTGTGGCCTTCAAATACTTTGTAGGCCGCGTAGTTTTTCAGGGTCCTGAGCTTGTTGGCGCGGATGAGCGCCTTTTTGATTTCATAGGACGAGGCGCGTTTGAGCACCATTTCCTGGACCTGGTTGTCCACTTCCAAGATCTCATAGACCGCGAGGCGGCCCTTGAAGCCCTGGTTGTCACAGGCCGGGCAACCCTTGCCCCGGAAGAAGTGCATCTTGGTGGTGGCTTCCACGCCCATGGCCTTGAGGGCCACTGCCGGAGCTTCGTAGGGCTCGATACACTCGGTGCAGACCTTGCGCAGCAAGCGCTGGGCAATGACCACCTGAATGGTGGACGAGATCAGGAAGGGTTCGATGCCCATTTCAATGAACCGGGTCACCGCGCCTGCGGAGTCGTTGGTGTGCAAGGTGGAGAGCACCTTGTGGCCGGTCATGGAGGCCTGGATGCCGATGTCAGCGGTTTCCTTGTCGCGAATCTCACCGACCATGATCACGTCCGGGTCCTGGCGCAGGATGGAGCGCAAGCCGCTGGCAAAGGTCATGCCCGCCTTGGCGTTGAGCTGGACCTGGGTCACGCCGGAGAGGCGTTGCTCAACCGGGTCTTCCAGAGTCACGATGTTGATCTTGGGGTCGGACACCTCTTGCAGGATGGCGTAGAGCAAGGTGGTCTTGCCGCTTCCCGTGGGGCCCGTGGCCAGGATCATTCCGTAGGGCTTCATGATCGCCTTCTCGATCTTGAGCCGTTCCTTGTCGCCGATGTCCATGTCGTCCAGGGCCATGGACTTGCGTTTTTGCACGTGCAAGCGCATGACGATCTTTTCCCCGTAGATCGTGGGCAAGGACGAGGAGCGCACGCTGATTTCCCGGTTCTTGGCGCAGTAAGTGAAGCGGCCGTCCTGGGGAATGCGTGTCACGGAAATGTCCATGTTGGACAACAGCTTGATGCGCGAAACAATGGGCAGGAAGATGCGCTTGGGTGGCGCGGGAATCTCCTTCAAGTCGCCGTCCACGCGGAACTTGAGGGATATCTTGTCCTGGCCGGGCAGGATGTGGACATCGCTGGCCCCCTTGTTCAGGGCCTGGATCAGGATCGAGTTCACGAACTTGACCACGGGCGCTTCCTCGGCCATGGACTGCAGCGAGTCAATGTTCAGGGGACCCGCGGATTCTTCCTCGGTGTCCACCTGGGCGTCCACGTCCACTTCCTCAAGGTCGGCCAGGACGTTCTCGCCGGGATCGTCGAACTCCCGGTTGTACACGGTCATGGCCAGGTAATTGAGCTCTTTTTCGTCGCAGATCACGGGCTCTACGTCGAACTTGGTCTGGCGCACAATGGCATCGATGGCCGTGATGTCCGTGGGATCGAGCATGGCCACCCAGATCAGGGAACCGCGCTTGAGCAGCGGTACCAGGGAGTGGTTCCGGGCAAAGGGCTCCGGCACCAAGGCCCGCATTTCCGGGTCTGGAGGCAGTTCCTCGCGGTTGAACCGCCGCACGCGGAGCTGTTGGCTCACGGTGCTCAAAATATCGTCTTCCTTGAGCAACCCCCGGGATACCAGGATCTTGCCCAACTTCATCTTGGTCTCTTTTTGCTCGATCAAGCATTCCTGCATCACTTCGTCAGTGACCAGCCCCGCTTCAACCAGCATTTCTCCGAGTCTTTTACGAACCTTAGCCATAAAACCCCCAAAGTTGCACCACGACGTTCACGATCCGCCGGTTCAATACATCGCCTCGCGACCGGGCGCGGACAGCCCTGCCGGCGGTTGTTACTCCTTGGAACCTTCGCGCAGGGTGCGCAAGAGTTCCAGATTCTTCTTCACATAGTCCTCTACGCCCTTGTCCACACTCACGTGAAAATCATCGAACTCGGGCGTGGACACGACGTCCATGGTGCGGCGAATCTTCTTGCTCACGTGGAACATGAAGCCCAGTATAACCAAGGCCGCGGCGCATCCAAATATAACGTAATTGACGTCTTGATAATTGAATTTGAGCTCCTCGCCGATGACAAAAGCCATGACCGTCACCAGAGCGCAGGCAAGGATGCCCACGAGCGATTTCAACCACACGAACATGTACTTGCGGCTGAAGCGTTTCTCCTTCATCAAACCGATCACGCTGAGGAAGATGCTGCCGAGAAAGATCAACACCTGCGCTATGATGAAGGCTGTTCCACCGCCGAGAATTACGGAGCCGATGATGGTGACAAGTTGACTAGTATCCTCAAACATGAGTCACACTCCCTTATGTTTTCCACAACCGTCCACAGGGGCGCGGCAAATAATCATTCGTACTTCATCGCCGGTCGAGGATCACTCGTCCGGGGCAAAGCCCTTGGGGTAGCCTTCGGCGCCGCTTTCCTCGGAAAAGCCCCGGGCCACCTCCTTCCACATGTCCTTGCCCAAACGGCGGAAGTCATACACTTCCTTGCCGTTGCCAATGGCGTGGGCCGCAATCAAGGTAAAAAACCAGACCTTGACGGCGGTCGCCTTGAGGTAGTCGTCACCCTTGGCCAGATCGTTGACAAAGTCTTCCAGGCGCGTGAGGATGGCGGGTTTTTTCGTGATGTAATTCACGGGGTCCGAGACATGGATGGTCTTTTTCTCGAACAAGATGCGGAACTCCACCACAAGGTCGGCGATGGTGCCCATTTCCATGATGCCGATGGTGCGGAGTTGTTCAATAAACTCCTTTATTTCGGCCATTTGCTGGGCAGTGCTGCCAACCCCCACTTGCTTTGCGATCCATTTTAACATGGCACCTCCTTGCACGATTTCATTCGAGGTACAACCGGTACGGTATCTTCAAGCAGCAAGTCTGTTTCGAGCCAGTATCCAGATGACGTTGTCGGCGTTCGCCCGGTCATGCCATGAGATAAAATCCCAATGCCTTGTCCCGGTACTGCAGGTTAGCAAACATTGCTCCGATGATAAACCTACCCCGAGTTGATTTTACCCGGGCCTGTCTCCGAACTATGGATTCGCTGCGGTCGTCAAGCTGGAACTTGACCTCTACGATATCATCCACTTGCAGTTCATGAGCCACCAAGGTGCGAAATCCCAAGCCTTCGATGGACAAATCCTGGACCATCATTTTTCCGGTGTGTTTATCCTTCAAGGAAGTGTATTCCCCTTGCAGGGAAACCTCCTTGCGATAGGTGCGTCGAAACTCCATCAAGCAGTGAAACACATTGCCGCAGACGCAGGATATTTTGACCGGCGGCACGATATGCTTGAGGTCCTTGACCTCCATATTTCGGGTGTGGGAGCACTTGGGGCAGACAATGGCGATGTCGCCTTCCTTGTCCGCATAGAACTTGACCTCCACTTCCTTGACCAGGGACCCGATGTCCGCATTGGTCATGGACCAATAATCCTCGGGATTTTCCGGTTTGGGATCGGAGACCAGGGGCTGCCATTTTTTATCCTTGCTGGGGATCTGTTCTTGGGGGGGCGCCTGTTCTTGAACAACGGGTTCAGCTTCGACAGCCTCGATCACGGGAACAGCTTCAGCCGGAAGCTCGGGCAAAATCCGGCAAACAAAGGGTTTACCGCAGCCGCAACGTACGGAGACCGAAGTCTTTTTCGCGTCGAACCGGTCCTTGGCCAAATATTTTGTGGTGTCGCAGTGGGGACAGACCACTTGCGCCAAGCCCCGTTCATCAAAGGAACAGGCCACCTCGGGCAAGGCCCTGAGCATGGCTTGGCGTTGATCCGGCACCTGTTCGGCTTTGTTGCTTATGGGGTGGGGTTCTGCACTCTGGACGCGGCCGGCGTCGATTCGGCAGGCAAATGTATCGCCGCAGACACATTTCACGCGCATAACCTTGTTGGGGTCGGGGAATCGATCGCCGTCCACAACGCGAACATGCCCGCAGGACGGGCAGGCGATGCTGACCTTGCCGTCCTCGTCCGGACGAAACACTAAGGGCGATATCTCCGCCCTGTCTTTCACAATCATCCGCTCCATGTTTCTGCGCTCGCCTCCCCCGCTACTGCCCTGACAATTCTTTTCCAAGCTTTTCCGCTCGGATAGAGGCGAACCAGGAAAATGCCTCGTTCAATTGCTCTTGGAAAAAGAGCATCTTTCTTTATCACAATATCTGGTGGTGTGAAAGGATATATTTTCCGAGCATTTTGCTGGGAAACAATATGGTTACTGCTTTGAGGAACGAGGTCAAAATACCCGGCCTCTTCGGGAAAGCAGGTGAGTTAAGCGTTACGGTGGGGAGAAACTGTTTTGCCGAAGAGGCGATGGTGCACAAATACCCTTCCAACGCCATCTTGTTCCATTCTACAACTAGCTTGTCCTTGTACGGCACAGGATGGCTTCCACGCTGTGCGAGACCTCAAGGCAACGTTACATGCTCCTTTTCTGTACAGTATGTCTCTATACAAAGTCTAGAGAATGTATAGTAACTTCATTGTGTAGGCATGCTGCTTTGCCGTGAGGGTTGAATCCATGTGAATCAGCTACAAATAGCACTCCTGATCTGTAAGTAGAGAGGTAGCTTGCCTTGCTTGGCTCAAGTCCTCCTTCACAACCAATACGGTTTGTGCTCGTATTGGTTGCGAAAAACTTGAATAAATATTGTATTTGGTGTTGACAAAAATATAATTTCGAATAATGAAGTATTGAGAACGTAATATGACTACTCCTTGGAGGAGCAAAATGGAGAACTACATTAAGGAAGCCTTGGAAATTGTCAAAGCACAGGCCAGCGTCAGGAACATGACCGAGGAAGAAATCACTTCCATGGTTCAAAAGCTGTCCGAAGGCATCAAGAGCATAGCCGAGGGCGGTGCTGCCGCCGATGAAGCACCGGTCCCCGCTATTGAGCCCCGCAAGGCCATCAAGGAAAAATCCATCACCTGCCTTGAGTGTGGGAAAAGCTTCAAGGTGATCACTAAAAAGCACCTTGCCAAGCACGACCTTACGCCTGAAGAATACCGCGAAAGATGGGGTTACAAGAAGGGTGCGCCTTTGGTGTGCAAGTCCCTGCAGCGGGAACGCCGCAAAAAGATGAAGGACATGCGCCTCTGGGAAAAGCGGATTAAGCGTACCTGATCGCTACGTTCCTTGTCTTGCTCCATGAATGGCGCATGTTTCCTCTTTTGCTGCGCCACCCCATGCTTCCGATGAAAATTGGAAGGTTTCTCCCGGCACGCCATGAAAAAACCGGCCCTGTCCACGACACGGCCGGTTTTTTTATCTCAAGATAATCACGTCAACTGCCGGAACTGGATGCCAGGAACTGGTCCTCCGGGCGGAGGATGCGGCGCGCCGTGTGGTAGCGGGACCGGTAGTAGTCCTCGCTCAGGTTGTCGATGGTCACGCCTGTGTGCACCGAAGCATGGAGGATATCTCCGTTGCCGATGTAAATGCCCACATGGCTGATCACCCCAGCGTGGCGGATATCAAAAAACACCAAGTCGCCGGGCATGAGATCGGCCTGGGCCACGGGCGCACCCAAGCGGGCTTGGTCACGGCTGGAATGGGGCAGGTCGTAATCCAGCTTTTTGTACACGGTCTGGACGAATCCGGAACAGTCAAAGCCTGAGGCCGAGGTGCCGCCGTAGCAATACCGGGTCCCCATGTAGCCTTGAGCTGCGGCCAGGATGCGCTGCACAATTTCCCTTTCGCGATGCTCTTGGCCCACGGCGGCACTCTGCTCGGCTCTGCGGCCGGCGGCCAGCTTGTCCCGCGCGGCCTGGCTCTTGACGTCAAGGGCGGTCACCTGGTCAGCGCGGTTGGCGGCGCATCCCGTGATCAGCATGACACTCGCAGCGAAAATGCACAGGACAATGATATTTGGGTGAACACGAAGCGCAACAGGTAGTGGATTCATTGAGCTCCCCTGGAGGCTCTTTGCGCTGCCCGGGGGGAAGAACAGCGCGTGGTGTCGTATGCTAAAATGAACTTTGGCACACGGCACGAGGATTTAATACAAAATCTAGAAAAGGTAAAGTAAAATCATGAGTCGTCGCTAGCGTTGCTTTCAGCAGTCCTTGATTTCTCCTGTTGCTGCGCGGTGTAAAACATTTGCGTCCCCTCCCCCTTGTACCTCTCTTGTGTTTGTCCAGCCACAAGGCTTGCCAGGCCAACCTCGTCAGGCTATGAGTCCCCACTGGAAAAAACCGCCAGCCGGAGTCCAGCGCCATGGAACCATTTCAGGTAATCGCCATTCTCGTCGTTATTGCGGCTGCGTTCGCTTATGTGAACCACCGCTTCTTACGCATGCCCATGACCGTGGGCCTCATGTTCCTGGCCCTGGCCTCGACTCTGGCCATGGTCGCCATCGGCCAAGCAGGCGCGGATCTGGAAAGCTTGGCCACCCGCATTGTGGGCGGCATCGATTTCAGCAAGCTCCTTCTCGAAGGCATGCTCGGCCTGCTGCTCTTTGCCGGAGCCCTGCACGTCAATCTCGACGACCTCTTGGACCAGGCCTTGGAAGTCTCGATCTTCGCCACCCTGGGCGTGGCCTCTTCCACCTTTCTTGTGGGTGGCGCTGTATACGGGCTGTCCATGCTCACGGACATGCAGCTCCCCTTCATCCTGTGCCTGCTTTTCGGCTCGCTCATCTCTCCCACTGACCCCATCGCAGTCCTGGCGATCATGAACAAAGCGGGCGCGCCCACTTCCCTGCGCACCAAAATTACGGGCGAATCCCTGTTCAACGACGGCATCGGCGTGGTCGCCTTCCTGGTCATCTTTGAGTTGGCCTTTGGCGCGGGCCACGGCGACGCGGGCGTGGGCCACGTGGCCGCCTTGCTTGCCGAGGAAGTGGTGGGCGGGCTGGCGTTCGGTGTGGCCGCGGGGTTTGTCACCTACCTGCTGCTCAAATCCGTGAACAACTACCAAGTGGAAATCCTGCTCACCCTGGCCCTGGTCATCGGCGGCTACGCCCTGGCCACGGCCCTGCACATATCCGGCCCCCTGGCCATGGTCGCTGCTGGTCTGCTCATCGGCAACAGGGGCCGCAGACTGGCCATGTCCAACCAAACCCGCGAACACCTCGACACCTTCTGGGAACTCATTGACGAGGTCCTCAACTCCCTGCTCTTCGTGCTCATCGGCCTGGAAGCCCTGGTCCTGGCCTGGGATCTCCACTACATCGCCGCGGGATTCGTGGCCATTGTCGTGGCCCTGGCAGCCCGCTTCATCAGCATCGGCATCCCCCTGGGCCTGATCCGGCGCTGGCGGCCCACGGCCAACGGAGCTGTACGAATCATGACCTGGGGCGGCCTGCGCGGCGGCATCTCTGTGGCCCTGGCCCTGTCACTGCCCCAAGGCGAACACCGCGACCTGCTCCTGACCATGACCTACCTGGTCGTGGCCTTCTCCATCCTGGTCCAAGGCCTGACCATCAAATCCCTCATCACCCACTGCTGCGGCCCGCAGCATTCAAGCGAAGGCAAAGAGTAAGAAAAGAACGTCAAAGGATTTACGGCAAGGGGGGGGCGGGCTTCGCCCGTTACGGCAACGGCAACGTCAACGGATGAAAGTCGTGGGGCTCTGCCCCACACCCCGCAAGGGGATAATCCCCTTGACCTTGTTTGGGTTGGCGGCGGTTTTACGCATGGGATGAGGCTGCCTAGAACTATGTGGGGGAGAGGACGTATCTCGCCTGGGGCTTACCTCACCTCTATGACTCCAAAGATACTCCCAGACTTTCCTGCAACCCAGATGGGGTCAAGGGCATCATGCCCTTGCGGGGTGTGGGGCAGAGCCCCACGACGTTGACGTTGTCCGTTGACGTTCATCCGTACCGGGCGAAGCCCGCCTACTTACTTCCTGTAATCCTTTGACGTTCTCCGTTGACGTTCTCTTTTCTTTTATCTTTTCCAGCGGCAGGTGAGGTGTTCGAGCATGTTCACGGTTTCGTAGAGCAGCACGCCGAGCAGGCTCATGCCCAGGATGCCCGTGAACATGTCCACGTAGGCCAGGCGGCCCCATGCGTCCATGATCAGGTAGCCCAGGCCTTTGGTGGTGGCGAATGATTCCACAAAGAAGAGCACGGCCACGCTCACGCCCGAGTTGAGCCGCAGGGCCGTGAAACCGTGGGGCAGTGCCGCGGGCCACAGGGCCTCGGTAAAGATTCGGGCGTTGCCCGCGCCCAGGGAGCGTATGGAGTCGAGGTACTTGGGGTGGATGTTGCGCACGCCGTCGCGCACGGCCACGAGTACTTGGTAGCCCAGGATCAGGGCGATCATGGTGATCTTGGAAGCGTTGCCCAGGCCCATGAGCAGGAGCACCACGGGCAGGAGTACGATCTTGGGCACGGGATAGGTCAGGAAGACCATGGGCGCGGCCACGGCGTCAAAGCGCTTGACGCCGCCCATGAGCACGCCCAGGGGGAAGCCCACGAGCCAGGCCAGGGCCATGGCCACTCCGGCCCGGTAGCCGCTGGCGAAAAAGTGTTTCCAAAAGGCGGGGTCGATCAGCGCTAATCCAAAGCCCAGGAGCGCGTCCTCGGGCTGGGGCAGGATGGCCGAACCCACGCACAGGGCCGTGATCTTCCATGCGGCCAAGAGCGCCAGGCAGGCAGCCAGGTACTCCAGGATGCGGCGCAAGGGTTTGGCGGACCGGGGGCTCATGACTCCACGCACCACAGGACTTCCATGGATTGCCGGATTTCGCGCACCAAGTCGTAAAATTCCGGGGTGGCCCTGTGCCCTTCCCGGCCAAAGCCTGGATTGTCGAACACTGCTTGGACCCGGGCCGGGCAGCCCGCCAGGATCATGATCCGTTGCCCCAGGAACACGGCCTCTTCCACGCTGTGCGTGACCAAGATGTAGGGAATGCGCTGGTCCCTGCGCAGCTCAAGCAAGGTGTGCTGCAATCTTTCCCGGGTCAGCGCGTCCAGGGAGGAAAAGGGTTCGTCCATGAGCAACAGTTTGGGCTGCTGCACGTAGGCGCGGGCAATGGCCACCCGCTGTTGTTCTCCACCGGATAAAGAGCCGGGATAGTCGTTTTCACGGCCGGACAGGCCCATGCGGGCCAGCATGTCCTTGGCCGCCTTGTTCCGGGTCCGCTTGTCCACGCCCTTGACCTTGAGGCCCAGGGAAACGTTGTCCCTGGCGTTTTTCCAGGGCAGCAGACCATAATCTTGCAGGATGATGGCGATGTCCGGGGTCGGTTTGCGCACGGGTTCGCCGTCCAAGGTCACGGGCGTATGGTCCGCGTCGTGGTCGAATGGAGATGGCTGGACCAAACCGCACAGCAGATAGAGCAAGGTGGTTTTGCCGCAACCCGAGGGGCCGATCACGGCCAGGGTTTCGTCGCGGCCCAAACTCAGGGACACGTTCCTGAGAACTTCCCTGCCATGGGCATAGGATTTGTCGAGTCCGGTGACCTCAAGCATGACGGCATTTCCGGGAAGGAAAAACAGGACCGGGCGCTGGAGGATACCCTGCAGCGCCCGGTCCGGAAAAACTAATGGGCCACCAAACCGTCATAGGGCAGAGGCGCTGAGAGAAGGTCGTGGGCCAGCATCCAAGCCTGCACCTCGGCCACGTCCTCTTGGGAGGGCAATCCGGGCTCGGGAAAGGCGTAGACCGGGAAAGTCGCGGCCATGTCAGGTGGAATGCGGCAGTTCTCGGCCATGAGTTCGCGAAAGGCCTCGGGGTCGGCGTTGATCCGGGCCACGGCTTCACTGTAGGCGGCGTTGAAAGCGGCCAATTGGTTCAGAACGTCTTGGTGCAGGCACACCACGGTGAGCGGGATGTCCAGATCCTCGTCCGTGGCCAGCACGGTCGCGCCTTGGCCTTGGGCCAAGGAGACCAGGGGCTCGGGCAGAAGCGCGGCGTTGAGTTCTCCTGCCAGCAACATTTGCAGGCGGATGGGGATTTGGCGCACCTCGACTTTTTCCAAGTGCAACCCGGCAAGGGGCTCTTGCGCGGACAAAGCGTCCAGGAGGTATTCGATGACCGAGGACTTCGAGATGCCGGTTCCCAATGATCCTTCAACGTCGTCAACGCCCAAACCAGGGGCCAGGACCAGGGCGAACATGCGTTGGCTCGGGGTGGTGGCGTAGGAGACCGTGGTCATGCGCATGGGTACGCCGGACTGGATGAGCAGCATGGTGTTCAGCAAGTCGCCGAAATAGCCGTCCAACTGTCCGCTCTGCATGGCTGTGTCCCGCTCCAGGGCACTCATGAAGGGCACCAGCTCCACTTCGAGCCCTTGGGCCTCGAACAGGCCTTCCTGCACGGCCACGTGCAGGGGCAAGGTGTCCACAACCGGCAGGATGCCGATCTTGAGCGGTTCGGCATGGGCGGACGCTGCCATAAGCAGCAGAAACACCGGGGCAAGGATGCGTTTCATCAGGGTGTTGCGCAGCATAATCTCTCCTTGTCTTCACGTCTTGGCAGGTCACCTACCATGCCCCCAAGCGAATGAAAAGACGGGCGGGCAAGGGAATCAGGCCCGGTTTACCGGAAAACCAGACGAACATGTTGACCCGATCCATGTTCAGGCCTTATGAAATCCTAAACACTATTTAAGGGGGTTACCCACATGGCGGAGACGAAACAAGGACTGAGCAGACGGAAACTGCTTTTGGGCTTTGCCCCGGGGCTGGTCAAGGAACAAGAGGCCCCCGCGAGCGAGGAGCTGGAACCCGAAGAGTTGACCCAAGGCGTGGAAGCTTTGGAAGCCGGCGACTTTGCCAAGGCTGTCGACCTGTTGCGGCCCTTTGTCAAGGAAAATAAGGGCAATGTGGAAGCCAGGGCCGCTTTGGGCTTGGCGTTGTTCAAATCCGAGCAGTACGTCCAGGCCAAAGTGGAGTTCGACCGCCTGGTGTACGGCGGACGCCGGGACAAGCTGGCGTCTTTGTACCAAGGGTTGTGTCTGCTCAAGATGGACAAGGCGGATAAGGCGGCTGACTCTTTCCGCACCTATGTGAATCCTGATGACGATCCAGTGCAGGATGAACTTTATGCGCAACTGCAACGCATGGCATCGGGAAGTTCCGCCGAGGAAGTATCCCAGGCCGTGGAGGCTGCGCTGGCAAAAAAGTCCTAACGCGGACTCATTGTTAAGGTGACATTGGCCGGGTTGCTGCGTTTACGCGGCGACCCGGCTTTTTTCTTTTTGTATGGGGGGATGGACTTGTATGTTTCCTGAAGAGTCTGTATATTATAATGAAATGCAAAGCTTCATCAGGATGCGAGTCACATGTCCTTTAATAGCGACGCAACTTAGCGCTTGACGCATTGGCTGATTGCAGCACTGATACTGATATGTCAAAAGACTTTGTCATCAGAACCCTCATCATCGACGATGCAGATGTCTTCGACTCTGTTGCCGCAGAGCTGCTCAATGCTTCGGCGTTGCCCCGGATCGTTTTTGACAAGGCCTCTTCCGGGGCCGAGGCCATGCTGCAGTTCACCACCGACCCCCACCAACTGGTGTTTCTCAACTTGGAGTTGGTTGAGGACAACGCCCTGGCGCTTTTGAAAAGCATCAAGACCATGAGTTGGTTCACCGATGTTGTCGCTATGTGCCGTACGGAAAACATCCAACTCATTCTTGGGGCCATGCGCAACCATGCTTCTGACGTCCTGATACCGCCCTTTTCCGCCCAGGACCTGGAGCAAACTCTGAGCAGGTTCGTCAAGCGCCAGGAGATGTACGCCAATATCCAAGGGGGGTCTCAATCCATTGCCGACTCCGTGGAAAACCGGCTCAAGGCCATTTCCCACGACACCAAGAATTACATCAGCAGCGCCGGCCAAAGCCTTGAAATTCTGGAAAATGAAATCCTGAAGCGCAAACGCGCCCATTACGGGGAAATCGACTGGGAGCCCCTTCTGTTTTACGCCAAGAACGTGAAGGACATCCTGAATTTTTGTCTTGAGAATCTGGCCGGACAGTTGGATCAAGGTTTGCGGCAAAAAATACAAAACGATCCCCTGGAATTCAACGAATTCGACATCATCGCCATGTTGCGTGAGGTATGCGAGGACTTTCTTCCCATCTGTTCACACAAGCAGATTCCTTTGGCCCTGGAAACCAGCAAGGAATCCGTGTCGTATTATGGCCGCCAGGGCGACATCTACCACCTGCTGACCAATCTCATCCAGAATTCCATCAAATACTCGGACCAAGGCAAACGGATACAGGTCTGCATGGACGGGCCCATTCACATTGATGAAAACGTGGGCTACATTGAACTCAACGTGGCCGACTCAGGCCGGGGCATTGCCCCGGACATCCTGCCCCACATCTTTGACAAGGGATTCGCTGGAGGTTCCACCGGTAACAATACGGGATTCGGCCTATATTTCGTGAAAAAGGTCGTTGAGGAACATAACGGCGAGGTGTTCGTGACCAGCGAGCCGGGCCAAGGCACGACCATCCAAATCAAGCTGCCCGTGCTGCTTTAGGCGTCCGCCGGATATCGGCGGGAGAGGAAAATCATGGACAACAAGCTCAAGGAATTGCTGAAAAAGCAGTTTCCTTCCATCCGAGTGCTCATTGTGGACGACATGATGCCCAACATCAAAAACCACAAGTACGTGCTCTCGGAAATGGGCTTTGTGGACAGCAACATCTCCCATGCCAAGGACGGGCTGCAAGGCCTGCTCAAGCTGACCAAATTCCAGCCCGAACTGATCATCACGGACTGGAACATGCCCATGACCGACGGGCTGAAAATGGTGCAGAAAATACGGGCAACCAAGGCTTTTGCCGACGTGGCCATCATCATGATCACCGCAGAGGCGGACAAGGATCTGGAACAGGCCAAGCCGTATGTCCAGGGTATCTTGAAGAAGCCCTACACCATCAAGGACGTGGAGGATCAGGTCTTTTTCGCCATGGCCAAATACCTGGCCAAAAAGATGCAGGCCTGATGCGCCCTTGCCCTGCCCGGCCATTCCCGGGACAGGGAGTCCACGAATCCCCTAAACCCCTTGCGGCGCGAGCTTGATGACTACCGCCATATGAGGGAATGCGACTCGTCCCATGTCCAGCAACCACGATACACTTTTCCGGGCCGTGGAACGGATGCCCGCTTTTCCCAAGAGCGTGCAGCGTGTCCTGGCGCTCACCTCGGACATGCAGTGTTCCCCCAAGGACTTGGTCGAGGTCATCAAGCACGATCCCATCTTCACCCTGAAGATCCTCAAGGTGGTCAACTCGCCCTACATCGGCCTGGTCCAGAAGATCACTTCCATTCACCAGGCCGCCGTGTACCTGGGTCTGAACACCCTCAAGAACATCGCCCTGAACCTGGCCACCATCGGCACCCTGCCCAAGACCAACAAGGC